>CAZOWB010000001.1:0-20785 GCA_964583315.1 uncultured Candidatus Bathyarchaeia archaeon
GCTCCTACTTTCGTTGTTGATATTGCAGCTATTGCATTGGCAATTTCAACAGCTCTTTTTATGTTTTGCCCGCTGAGAATTGACCAAATAAATCCCGCTGAGAAGGAATCTCCAGCACCTGTTGTGTCAATTGCATTTACTTTAATTGGGGGTATGCTGATTTTCTCGCCTTCAGTCCAAACTTCAACTCCCTTACTGCTTCGAGTAATAATGACTGCTCGTGCTCCTAGCTTTAGAAGATCTGTTGGGGAGTTGAGTTTACATGTGGATGAGGACTTTAAAAGAAGTTTCCATCCAACTTCATTCATCAATATGTAATCTGAATTTGTTATGATGCTTTTCAGCTTACCTAACCCCATTCTTGCGTATGGAGTTAATAACCTGTAGATGACTTGTTTTCCTCGTGATTTAGCATATGAAGTTATTGCTGAAGCTACTTCCACATACACTTCGCCAACGTAGATTGCTTTACTTGAATCTATTACTTTCCAATTTACCTCGCTTGGAGATGAAAGGGATAGTGTTTCCTCATCTGCTATGGTTAAAATTTTCTTGTTTCCCTTTTCAATGAATATTATTGCTTCTGGAATTGATGCTCCTTTAGCCACTTTTATTGATGATATGTCCACGCCTTCTCGCGCCAGCTCTATTAATGCTAGTCTGCTTTTACCGTCTGTTCCGATCTTGCCGATGAAAGAAGCTTTTACTCCTAATCTGGCTAAGCCAACGGCTACATTTGCTGCTGAACCTCCTACGCTGATAGTTAGCTTTTTTGCTAGAACCGTTTCATCGATGCTGGGAGGTTGGTCAAGGGTCACTATTATGTCCATTGCTGTTGATCCGAAAACGGCTACATCAACTCTGCGGTCAACGCTTCTCGCCTTTTCGATGAATTTGAAGATGTATTCTTCATCCAAAATGCTGTGATATTCACTTAGGTCGATGTCATAGCTTAAGCAGAATTCAGCGATGCTTTGAATGTATAATCTTAGGAGTTTTTGAAATGTTTCTTTAAGTTCCTCGCGCTTCATTCTGCTTGGAGGTGTTAGAAAAGTTATGACCCACCTACCCCATGTTGTTGGCTTGTACCATTTAACCCACACTGCTCTGCCATTAACAGTTACTTTTTCAACTCCTTGTTCCAGCAATTTTGATTTCACTAATTCCTTAAGCTTGATGATGATCGTCTTATTTGAGTATGGAAGTTTTCTTATGAGATCTGACTGATATGTCTTGCCGCTTATGTTGATATTCCTGATTATGTCCAGCGTTATTTTCGACTTGAATATTGAAAGTAGGATGTTATAGTGCTCATCCTCCATTGGAAGTGGAAGTATCCATGGCCAAATCTTACTTTTTTCATCTGACATTTTATTCACTTCGCTAGTTGCTTCGATAAGATAGATAGTTAATAGAACCTTATGAATTTATACTTAATTTAATGTTCAAGCTGAATAGCTTAGAGGGTTGAGTGTGGATTTTAGCTTAAGATTTAAGTTTGGCCGTAGAAAGCTATTTTAAATCGTCATTTGATGGACATCGTCCAAAATCTAATGCGTAGATTCCTGCTCCACAGCCGAAATCTAAAAATAATTGTAAGATTTGTTGGTAGGCTCCCTCTCCTTTGATTTTGGCTAAGCTTCTTGGATGAGTCTTGCTTTTCTCAGGGCTATCAGCAGCGCAGATCCAATTATGATGGCTGCAACTAGAATTATCGCTCTTTCGGAGGCTGATATCGGCAGCATGTACATGAACAGTGATGGTATGTCCGGTAGTCCAAGGCTTTGAAGCCATTTTTCGATTCCTTCCCAAGAAAATACTATGCCTAACGTGTTGATGAATATGAGGTTGCCGGCCATGTGATCCGCCATTACTCCACAGTAGCTTGCTAAGGTTACTCCCAAAGTGCTTTTGGCTTTATTTTCGCTCCAAATTAGTTCTGATATATTGTGCCTGAATAGTAAGATTATTGAAAGAGCAACCATGTGCATTATGGGGTATAGTGGAGCTGCCATTCCAACCCAAGTGGCGTACCATCCAAGTACGAGGGCTCCCATGACGGCCAGGGAAATTATCCAGCCTCTATCCTCGTACTTTCTTGTTGAAAGACCGCCTGCAACTAAAGCTCCAATAAGTGGACATGGAGTCATGACTAATCCAGAAATTCCAGGGGTTCCTGGTGGAAGCCACCATGAAATTATTGCTCCTAGGAAAGCTGCAATTCCTCCAAGCCAAGGTCCCAGTATTGTTCCGTAAATAGGTCCTAGAGCTGCTAATACTAGATCTATTTTGCCTGCTGCTCCAATAATGGGGATTCCGGGGAGTGTTGATAATATGTAGAATACTCCTGCAAAGACGGCTGTTAAGGTTATATTTTTAGTTGATATTTTCAATTTTTCATCCTCCAATTTTCATATTTTAACTGTAGTTATTTACATTCAAGTGTAGCTTTATACCTTAATTGCCTATAAGCGTTACGAATTAATACTTCCTATGCCATTTCTACTTGAATTTGAGCGAAATGACCTTGTAGGTGGATTTAATTGAATCAGATGAACGTTGTGGCGATTGAGGGCTTCTTCATAGAATCCACCGATGATCTCATATTTGATGTTAAGGGGCACGTTCACCCTCCAGATAGAGTTATAGCTTATGTAAGGTATGTTCCGGATGTGAGTGGAGATCGTGTTAGAGGCGCCGTCGCTTATCGTAAAGTGTACTCTCTTTGGGAGAGAGAAAAGCTTCTTAAGTATCAGTATCCGCACTACCTATACTTTGACTCCAACTTCAACACTTTATTGCAGGCAGTTCCAAATAATTTTATAAGAGTTATTTACGATCCAACTGAACGCCTTGCCCAAATGATTGATGAAAAAGAATGCCTAGATGAAGTTGAGCAGTGTGCTGTTAATTTCGTCGAGTCCCTCAGGGAATTTTCCAAAGTACCCTTAAGCGATTTTGGAGTTACCGGCTCAATTTTAGTTGGTCTTCATAACTCTTCTTCTGATATAGATGTCGTTGTTTATGGGTCTAGGAGCTGCCTCGATGTTTATAATTCTATGGAGAGCGTCTTTAATTGTTCTAATAGAATTAGGAGATATGATCTTAATGGGCTGATCAGGCTTTACAGGTCTAGGTCTAAGGATACTTTAATTCCATTCAAATTATTTCTTAAAATGGAGTCTAGAAAGCTTCTTCAAGGCTTGGTTGGTGATCGAGACTTTTATGTTAGGTTAGTTAAGAAGCCTGATGAAGTTAGAGAGTTGTATGGAGATACTATGTGCATGCCAATTGGAAGAGCTAGAATTAGGGCGAGAGTAGCGGATGCTTCGGGGGGAATATTTACTCCATGTACATACCTGATTGAGGATGTAAGCTTTTTAATGGGCAAGGAGTGCCCAAACTTAACTGAAATTTTCTCGTTTAGAGGGCGATTTTGCGAGTGCGCGTATGATGGTGAAGAAGTAATTGCGGAGGGGAAGGTTGAAAGGGTCGTGTTAAATGATGGATACGCATATTCAAGGTTGATTTTAGGTGAAAACCCAAGGGACTTTCTCGTACCAAGGATGCTCAGCAAGTTTTATACAGCCTAAATGCTATTGGGGTTTAGGTGCTACTATGACTTTCACGATAACAATTACTGGGAAGGGTGGAACCGGAAAAACTCTTTTGGCAACTCTAGTTTTGAGGCATTTGCTAGATGTTTATAGCGGTTCATCCTTTTTAGTTGTTGATGCGGATTCAAATACCAACTTGAATAGAGCTTTGGGAATTGCATTTGAAAAATCTCTTGGAGATTTGAGGGAGGAATTTATTGAAGGCGATCCCTCACTAGCGGGTAGTAAAGATCTTTACTTCGAAACTTTGCTATATGAGAGCGTCTTAGTTGAGGCTGATAGATATGATTTCATTGCTATGGGTAGGCCTGAGGGTCCTGGATGCTACTGCTATGTCAATCACTTACTTAGGCATGCCCTTGATAGGCTGTCTAGGAATTACGACTTCGTGATAATTGACTGTGAAGCTGGATTAGAGCATTTAAGTCGGAGAACAGCTAGAAATGTCGATGTCATGCTTATAACCGTTGACCCAAGCTTGAGAAGCATAATAACTGCGGAGCGCATTAAGGCTTTAGCTTCGGAGCTTGAAGTGCTTGTTGGAGATATTTACGTGGTTATAAATAGGGTTTCTAAGAGGGTGCTGCCGAGAATTTTGGAGGAGCTTGTCAAGCGGGAATTTAAAATCATAGGTACTATACCTGAGGATCCCCTAGTTTCAGAGTATGACTTGCAAGGCGTGCCAATAATGAATTTGCCAGGCAACTCACCTGCTGTTCAAGCTACATATGAGATTGTGAGGAGGCTTGTTCCACTTATAGATAGGTCGATGAGATAAATTCGTTAATTGACGAATTAGGGCTTAGCTATAGTCGTAATCCCTTAACATAAGTCTTAAATTCAGTTTGTCTTGATATTAAGGGGAAGTAGTAGTTTGGTGAGATTATGGGTGAAAAAGGTCCAATGAGGTTTTCATTTAAGTCAATTAAGACATCTGGCTTATCGCTTGAGGATGTTGAAATTGCAGTGGGAAGGTTGGCCATCGAGGAAGAATGGGAGCCAATGGGTCCAACTCCAATGCCTAAAATAGAAACACTTCGGTCATGGGACATGAAGCTTCTAAAGCGGTATCGCCCATTCTACATGCCTATCTGCGACTTATGCTGCCTTTGCACTTATGGGAAGTGCGATTTGACTAGAGGGAAGAAGGGCTCCTGCGGATTGACGCTCGATGCTCAGCAGGGAAGAATTGTAATGATTGCATGTGCTATTGGAGCTGCAACTCATGCTAGCCATGCGAGAGAGCTCGTCGACCTTCTTATTGAGCGCTACGGCGAAGATTGGCCGATAGATTTGGGTGAGGAAGTTCACGTTGAAATGCCTCACACAAGGCTTGTCGTTGGAATTAAGCCTAAAACTCTTGGCGACCTTTCCTACGCACTCAACTACGTTGAGGAGCAGATAGTTCAGACTTTGGCTGCATCTCATACTGGCCAAGAGAGCGACTATATGGATTTCGAGTCTAAATCTCTACATCTAGGAATGTTAGATCATGTTGCGATGGAAATTGCTGATGTAGCTCAAATAATTACTTTTGGCTTCCCAAGGGGTGATCCTGAAGCTCCACTAGCTGAAATTGGCCTTGGGTGCGTTGACGTTTCAAAGCCGCTTATTATGTGCATTGGCCACAACGTTACGAATTCGATTGACATCATCGACTTCATGGAGAAAAGCGGGCTTGGAGCTCCCGGGGAGATGATTGAAGTTGCTGGATTATGCTGCACAGCTCATGACACAGTTAGATATAGGAAGTCGGCTAAGGTGGTTGGACCCATATCCTATCAGCTTCGCTTCGTTAGATCCGGCGCAGCTGATGTCATCGTAACTGATGAGCAGTGCATTCACACATCTATACTTTATGAGGCTCAGAGGGTTAAAGCCCCAGTAATTTCAGTTTCAAATAAGGCTTTAAGAGGTCTTGAAGAGGTGTCCGACAAGCCGGTCGACGAGATAGTGAACATGCTTGTCACGGGCAAAGTTCCTGGAGTAGCGATTCTAGATTTGGAGAAGGCTGCCGCAGTTGCAGTTCTCACTGCCTTGAGAATCGCTCCTTTGAGAAAGAAGTTCAAGGTTGTGCCAAATAGGGAGGAGTTGATTAAGATTGCATCTAAATGCGTTAAATGTGGAAGCTGTAGGAGAAATTGCCCGATAGACCTTCCGGTTGATGAGGCTGTTTCAGCTGCTAAGAATGGAGATTTAAGTAAGTTAGCTGAGATCCACGATTTATGTTTGGGCTGCGCTAGATGTGAGAGTGCTTGTATGAGGGAGATACCAATATTGAGCTTGATTACTGGCGCGGCCGATTACAAGATCAAGACTTCGAAGTTCAAGATGAGAGTTGGCAGAGGGCCAATACGTGACACTGAAATTAGAGAGGTTGGTTCACCAATTGTTTTGGGTGAAATTCCAGGGGTTATTGCTCTTGTCGGCTGCGCCAATTATCCAAGTGGAGGCAAGGAAGTTGCTATTATGGCCGAGGAGTTTCTGAGGAGGAGGTATATCGTAGTTGCATCGGGCTGTGCTGCCATGAGTATTGCTGAGTACAGGACTGAGGAAGGAACAACGCTTTATGAGGAGTATTCAGGCGCATTTGAGGCTGGTGGTTTAGTTAATGTTGGCTCATGCGTGGCTAATGCGCACATTTCCGGTGCTTGCATAAAGATTGCAAATATATTTGCTAGGAGGAACTTGAGAGCGAATTATGAAGAGATCGCTGACTACGTGCTGAATAGAGTTGGAGCTTGCGGAATTGCTTGGGGAGCAATGTCTCAGAAGGCAGCTTCAATTGCAACTGGATTCAATAGGCTTGGAGTTCCAGTAATTCTCGGCCCTCAAGGAGCAAAGTATAGGCGATTATATTTGGGTCGGAAGGAGGATTTGGAGAGCTTCACGGTATATGACGCTAGAACGGGTGAGAGGGTTTGGGTTGGACCTGCACCCGAGCACTTGGTATACGTTGCTGAGAGTAGGGAGGAGGCCATGGTTATGGCTGCTAAGCTCTGCTTAAGGCCAAATGACACTACTAAGGGTAGAATGATCAAGCTCACGCACTACGTTGAATTGTATAAGAAGTTCTATGGAACACTTCCGCCGGATTTGCACTTATACATTAGAACTGAAGCAGACATTCCGATAACACACAAGTTTGAGATTATGAATTACTTGAAGAAAGTGGATTGGAAGCCCTGGGAGAAGCCGATTGTTGATCCAACGCTGCTTAAGAGGTTGATTAGGGTGAAGAAGTAGGGGGTGATGCGCGGTGGCTGTTACTCCATGGCAGTATGGGAATGTTCCGGGGCCTAAGGTTGCTTTAACTCTTAAGGGGGATGTTGCTGGTAGGATTATAAAGGCCGCTAAGAAGCCGCTGATAATCGTTGGAGCTGAAGCTCTAAAAGTTAAAATTGGCGAGGAAAGGACTCTTCTCGACTATGCTATAGAGCTTTCTAGGTTAAGTGGAGCGCCAATAGTTGCAACTTCGCATACGCTGAAAGCTTTTCTGGAAAGAGGATTTAAGCCGGCGGCAGTTATGGGGTCAGTTGAGATCACTGATCGACTTAGAGATCCAAGTTGGAGCATTGATGGGTCTGAGGCTCATGACCTAGTGATCTACCTGGGAATAGCTTATCAGCTGCAGTCCCAGCTACTTTCAGCTTTGAAGAACTTCGCTTTACATTTGAAGACGATTTCGCTGGACAGATATTATCATCCAAATGCATCTTGGTCTTTTCCCAACTTGTCATTTGACAAGTGGGTGGATAACCTTAATATGGTGCTGGAAGTTTTAAGTGGTGGAGTTGGAGGTAAGAGGTAATGTCCGCTTTTGAAGGTTTTCCTGTTGAAATAAGCCCTGCATTTGAAGGTCAGAGGGTTAGAAGAAAGGACATGTATGTTGAGCTTGGAGGGCCCAAAGTAGATTACAAGTTTGAGCTAGTGAGAGTTAAGTCGATGGATGAAGTTGAGGATGGAAAGGTTGAGGTTATTGGGCCGGACTTGATGGAGCTTGAAGAGGGCGGATCGTACCCATTTGCAATTCTAATTTACGTTGCAGGTCCAAAGCTGGAGGAGGACTTGGAGGGCGTTGTTGAACGGAGAATTCACATGTACACCAATTACATTGAGGGCATTATGCACTTGAATCAAAGATATGATATTTGGATTAGAATTGCGAAGAAGGCAGTTAAGAAGGGGCTGAATTCGTTTGAGTGGTGGGGTAAAGCGCTGATCACTCTATTCAAGTCTGAAATGCCCTACATTGAGAAAATGCAGGTGACATTCATAACTGATCCGGAGCTCGTAAAGGAAAAGTATCATGAAGCCCTGCAAATTTACGAGAAGAGGGATGCTAGAGTTAGAGGCCTCAGGGATGAAGAGGTGGACATGTTCTATGGCTGCGTGCTATGCCAGTCCTTTGCGCCTTCACACGTTTGTGTGATAACTCCCGAAAGAATTTCGCTTTGCGGTGCTCTTACATGGCTTGACGCGAGGGCTGCAGCAAATATTGATCCTAAAGGCCCCAACTTCCCAATACCAAAGGGCGAATGCCTCGATCCAGTTAAAGGTGAGTGGAGCGGAGTTAATGAAGTCGTGGCTAAGAGATCGCTGGGGGAGGTTAAGCGCGTATACCTATATAGCATGTTCGAGTATCCACATACTTCATGCGGTTGCTTTGAGGCAATAGCATTCTACATACCGGAAGTGGATGGTATAGGGATCGTGCATAGAGGCTTCAAGGGTTCGGCGGTGAATGGCCTGCCATTCTCGACCATGGCGGCTCAAACTGGAGGCGGAATGCAGAGCGAGGGATTCTTAGGAATTGGCATTGAGTGGATGAGGTCCAGAAAGTTCTTCTACGCTGACGGCGGCTGGAATAGAATTGTGTGGATGCCTAAAACGTTGAAGGAGAGGGTGAAGGATGCAATTCCTCCAGAGCTTTACGATAAAATAGCGACTGAGGAGGATGCATCAACCATTGATGAGCTTAAAAAATTCCTGCTGGAAAAGGAGCACCCAGTTGCTGAGAGGATAAGAGAGATGGAGAAGGCGGCCGAAGCTGAAGCTGTAGTAGCTGCTGCCGCTGAGGCTGAACAGCCTGCTACTCAAGCACTTCCTCAATGGCCAGTTCAAATTCCAATGCAAGTTCCAGCGATGCCCTCGCCGCAGTCGGCTGTACCTCCATTCAGAATAACTCTGAAGGGAGTGAAGATAAAGATTAACAAGCTTATCGTTAAGAAGTCCGGTGGGAAGTAGATTGCCAGATGAAAAAGGTAGGGTCGAGGAAACTCTAAGCGACTTGATATCTTTCATTGCCAATTTACTTAAAGAAAATTATGTTGTGGAGCTTGAAGGCGTGGAAATTAAAGCTGAAAAACTACTGATAACTCGAGAGAGGAGTAAGTGATGAAGAAGAGGGAGAATAAGGCACTAAAAGATTTGATGAACTTGATAAAGGATGCCGATGAATTGGAGCTTACAGATGTCATTATAGATGCTGAGGAGTTAACAATATCATTCATACCTCCTCAAGCTCCTCAAATGCCAGGGTACTTCAAGCTCACTTTAGAGCCGCTTACAGGTGCAGGAAAAATAGAATTTTTAGTCGAAGCCTCGCCTTATGGCATTAGGCTTCTAGCTCCAACTCCTCCTACAGCGAAGCCAAAAGTGGTTGAGCTGATAAAGGTTCCCTTCGAATATCCTAAAGTTCCATTTACCGGCAAGGTTTCTGAAGTAATCATTGGAGCTACGAAAAGTGAAGGTGGGACTAGAAGTCACGTAATTAGAGTCGGCGGCGCCTCGTCAATGCCATTCTTCCTCTTCGCAGAAATGCCGCCAAACCCCATGGTTACATCCCTAGACGTTTTTGACATGCCTGCAGTTCCAGGTCCTGTTAAGAGAATGTATGGCGATGCAATTGAAGATCCAGCTGAGTGGGCTAGAGTTGCGGTTGAGAAGTTTGGAGCTCAGCTCATTTCATTTCACTTGATAAGCACCGACCCAGGAATTAAAGATACTCCCGTGCGCGAGGCGGCTAAAAATGTTGAGAGGGTTCTTCAAGAGGTTAAGGTGCCGCTCATAGTTGGCGGCTCAGGAAATCCAGTTAAGGATGTTGAGCTATTTACAAAAATCGCCGAAATCACTGCTGGAGAGCGCGTGGTTTTCAACTCCGTGACTTTGGACATGGATATTGAAAAGACTGTTAAGCCAATTTATGAGTATGGGCATAACCTGATAGCACTGGCTTTCATAGACATAAATCAAGCTAAAGAGCTATGTAGAAAGGTTGTTGAAGCAGGTCTTTCAAGAGATAGACTTATTCTCGATCCAACCACGGGGGCATTGGGTTATGGAATTGAGTACTCATTTAGCGTTATGGAGAGAATAAGGCTTGCAGCATTAATGGGGGAGGAGGTCCTTCAAGTGCCCATGTGCTCGGCTTCATCAAATGCTTGGGCTGCAAGGGAGGCAAGATCTAAGGATCCAATTTTAGGTCCAAGATCCATTCGGGGTCCATTGTGGGAGGCTTCAACTGCAATAGTTGCAATGTTGGCTGGAACGGATCTCTTCATGATGCTTCACCCGAGGGCTATGCAGACAATCAAATTATTTGCTGAAGCATTGAAGGAAGTTCGTAAGCCTATGCGTGAGCTTCCATATGAAGATTGGATTACGGCTAAGTTTTAGGAGGGATATGGGTGCCTAAGCGATTAGGTCCTCTTCACGTTTATAGATTTCTTCCTCAGACAAATTGCGGTAAATGCGGTGAGAAGAGCTGCATGGCCTTTGCAAGCAAGCTAATTGAGAGGGAAGTTCCAGTTGAGAAATGTACTCCCCTATTTGAGGATCCAAAATACGCATCCAGAAGGGAAGAGCTGTTAAAGCTCATTAGACCCGCAGTTAAAGAGGTTGTATTCGGTGTTCCTCCACATGAAGTTAAGATCGGCGGCAAAGATGTGGTCTATAGACATGAGTGGACTTGGCGCTTTCAAACGGCTTTAATGATCGATGTTCATGATGAAATGCCTGAGGATGAGCTTGTCAAGAAAGTTGAGTTCGTAAATAACTTCACTTATGTGAGAATAGGTAAGAAGCTGAAGCTCGATGGCTTAGCTATAAGGTGCGTGTCTGGAATTCCCGAAAAATTTGCTAAGACTACAGCGGCCGTTATGAAGGCAAGTGACAAGCCATTCATCCTTTGCTCCTACGATCCAAATGCGCTTGAAGAGGCTCTTGTAGTAGCTAGGGAGAGGAAGCCCCTTATTTACGCTGCTAATGAGAAGAATTGGAAGGAGGTTGCTCAACTAGCTTCAAAGTACAAATGCCCATTAGTTGTTTCTGCGCCTGGCAGGCCAGAAATGTTGAAGTCCCTGGTTAAGTCCATTAAAGAGCACTTTGGAATAGACGACTTGGTGCTTGACCCTGGAACTTACGTAAACTCATCCATAATTGACACTATAAGCTTATTCAGCGTTTTAAGGTATACTGCAATTGAAGGTGAAGATAGCCTATTAGGGTATCCGCTGCTAGGTGTTCCGGCAGTTGCTTGGCTATTGAATGGTAAGTCCGATGAGGAAAAGGCTTATTTAGAGTCAATTTTAGCTACTTCTCTCATAGCGAGGTATGCCGACATTCTCGTAATGCATAGTGCTGACATATGGCCTATTCTTCCGGTGATCGTTTGGAGGGACTGCGTATACACTGATCCGAGAGTTCCTCCGTCAGTTAAGCCAGGTTTATACGAGATTGGCAAGCCAGATGAAAATTCACCTCTGCTTGTTACTGGTAACTTCGCCTTAACTTATTACCTTGTCAAGGACGATGTGGAGAGAGCCAAGCTTAATGCTTGGCTGCTTGTCATAGACACTGAAGGTACAAGCGTTCAGTCTGCTGTTGCAGGTAAGAAGTTTACGTCAGATAAGATTGCTGAAGCTATTGAGGAGTTGAAGCTTGAAGAGAAGGTTAAGCATAAATCCATTATATTGCCAGGATATGCAGCTAGGCTTAGCGGTGAGCTTGAGGACATGCTTAAAACTTGGAGAGTTTTCGTGGGACCAAGGGATTCAGCAGATATTAAGAAGTTCATTGATAAAATATGGATTCCAGAAATTTCTGGAGGAAAGGAAGAGGAGTAGATGCGTAGAATTGGCTAAGTTAACGCTGCTGGTAATGCACTTGCACGATCAGGTTTTAGCATCGAAGATTAGCACTTGCAGTGATGAGTTTGAAAAGGCGTCAGCTGTGGCTTACTTGGCTCCTGAAGATATGGAGGAGCTTGGGATTAGGGATGGAGATTGTATTGAAATTTCTTTTTTAGATTCGAGGGTTGTTGTCAAGGCTTACAAGCGTGAGGGGTTAAGTAAAGGCTTGCTAATAATGCCTTTTGGCCCATGGTCGATGGCGCTGCTACCTTCAATGCTGAGTGCGGACGGCCATCAAGTATATGGCAGAATAACTGTTTCAGTTAAACCTGCTACTTGCAAAGTAACTTCTTTGGAATCACTTCTTTTTAGTTAAAATTTCTTTTAACTGCTTCACTCTACCTAGTTCTAAGAGGAATCTAACCCTTCTATCTCTTAATTGTTCAGTTAGCTTTTCAATTATTTTCTTGGCGATTTCAAATCCTTCTGATTTAGGTGGAACTGCAAGCGACTTTGGCACTTTAGTAATTTTAACTCTTGGTCTAATAGGTCTTGAATAGATTTCGGGTTGAGGTGGAGTGTAGCCTTCAAGGAGCTTGAATAGGTGCTTCCTTAATGGGTTGTCCCAGAGGTTATTTGAAGTTTCAATGCAAATTGATTTCCTAATTACTTTTAATACTTGTTCAGGACATGCTTCTTCGCATGCTCCGCAGTACATGCAGCTCTTGTCGGAAATTTTTATTCCCTTCTCTCTTTTTGGAACGAATATTGAGTTTGCTGGACATATGTTGATGCAGTTTTTGCATCCTGATGGATCGCACTTTTCAAGGTTTGTCATTTCAATTTCTCCTTCGAAAACCTTGTCGACTTTTACTGCATTCACTGGGCATAATTCTTCGCATAGCTTGCAGTAGATGCACTCATGTTCATCAACTTTCATTTCTCCCTTTAATTTCAATTCAAGAATTTCTCTTGGTGCTGATGATTTGCACTCAACTTTAATTGCCTCTACTGGGCATAATTCTTCGCATAGCTTGCAGTAGTCACACTTTTCCTCATTTACTATAATTGCCAGTGCGGGTTTGTAGTCCGGGGGTTTCGGGCCGGTCCAAACTATTTTTATTGCATCGCATAGTATTTCGCATAACCCGCAGTAGACGCATTTTTCCTCGTCTATTTTTATTGTTCCTTCAGCCCATACTTCTTCGGTTTTGTACTTAACTAGCTCATCCTTTTTCGGCATTTTAATTTCAACTTTAATTGCGCTTCTTGGGCATACTTTTTCGCATAGGATGCATGGTATGCACTTTTCTTTATCAATTTCGATTTTCCCCTTAACTTTCAAGTATTCAGGTTTATTTTCGAATTCAAGTGCGATTGCATTAAATGGGCATGCTGCTGAGCATATTGGGCATGGCGTGCACTTTGTCTCGTCAATTATAATTAGTGGTGCTTCGATTTCTCCTGCTGCAACTTCCTTTACCGGTCCAAGAATTATGGCTTCTTCAGGGCAAACTTTTACGCATAATCCGCATCCAACGCACCTATCTTGGTGGAATTTTAGCTTTTTAACAAGCTTCTCAGCCTTCCACTCATACTCCATTAAGTGGTCTACTGAAATTAGCTGCATGATTGGCTTTTCGCTACTCAACGCTACTTCCCTACCTCAAATTCGCTTCCCAGTGGTCCAATATCCTTAATTTTTTCGGTGAATTTGACTATTTTCTCTGCTACTTCTTCTCCTTCAGATGCTCCTGCACCTATAATTTCCACCCTTTCGGGGCTTATTCCCATGGTTTTGAGGGCCTCCTTGAGTGCATTGATTTTTCTGTTTGCTCTGTTTCTCCCAGTTCTGTAGTGGCAGTCCTGCTCTCTGCATCCAATTATCATTACTCCATCGGCGCCGTGCTCTAAAGCTTCTAAAATGTGAGTTGGGTTAACTCTGGCTGAGCATGTGACTTCAATAACTCTGGTTCCGGTCGGGTATGGTATCCTGCTTACGCCCGCATAGTCTAGAGCTTCGTATCCGCACCACTTGCATGCAAATATTATTATTAGTGGATATTCCTTTTTACTTCTAAGCATTGCCTTTATCATCGCCGATATGGCTTCATTGCTTAGATCTACTGTTGTTTGTAGTGCTCCTGTTGGGCATGCTGCCACGCATGCTTGGCAGCCTGCGCATGCCTCTTCAATCACTTTCAATCCATCTCTGGTTAGTTTTAAGGCATGATAGTCGCATGAGAGGACGCATAATCCGCATTTTATGCATTTTGAATGGTCGACTGTTGGTGCTTGAACTTCGATTTCCAGTTCATCTCTTAATAGGAGTGATGTGGCTTTGGAGGCTGCTAAGCCTGCATGCGAAACTGAGTCGGCTATATCCTTTGGGCCTTGACATGCTCCAGCCAAGAATATTCCTCGCATAAAGGTTTCAGATGGCTTTAGCTTTGGGTGATATTCTAGGAAGAAGCCTTCGGGGCTTAATGGTATTCTCAGTATTCTTGAAAGTTCCCTACTGCCTTCAGCTGGCTTTACCCCTGCCTCCAAAACTACAAGGTCAACCGCAATTTCGAATATCTCTCCAAGGATGGTATCGAAGGCTCTTATTTTAAGTGTGCCATCATAATTTTCTTCAATTTCACATGGCATTCCCTTGATGAAGTGCACGTTTTCCATTTTTCTTACTCGCTGGTAAAACTCTTCAAAGCCTTTTCCTGCAGCTCTAATGTCTATGTAGAAAACATAGACATCCACTTTGGGATTCAAAGTTGCTAGGTAGAATGCATGTTTTAAGCCTGCCATGCATCCAAACTTGCAGCAGTATGGTAGGTGTCTTTCATCTCTAGATCCCGCGCAAAGTATTATTGCTGCTCTTCTAACTCTTCCTCCATCAGAGATTCTAACAACTTTTCCTCTAGTTGGGCCGTCTGGATTGATGAGCCTTTCAAGCTCAATTCCTAAAATAACGTTTTTGAATCTTCCATACCCATATTCGGCTAGTTCTTCTCTTCCAAGTATGCTAAATCCAGTTGCTACGATTATTGCTCCGGCACTTAGCTCTACTTCCTCCTCTTTTTGATCGAAGTTTATTGCTTCCTTATCGCATACGCCTACACATGACATGCAGCCGATGCAGTTTTCAATATCTATGTAGGGTGCTGGAGGTACCATTTCGGGTACTGGCTTCACAATCGCCTTTCTGAATCCAAGCCCATTATTATATTCATTTGGTATTTCTATTGGGCACACGTCAAGGCACTTGTTGCATCCATTGCATTTCTCTTCGTCGATGAACCTGGGCTTCTTTAAAACTTTAATTCTGTAGTTTCCTGGTGCACCTGAAATCTCCCTTACTTCGCTTAAAGTTAAAACCTTAATGTTTGGGTGACTGTACGCCTTTGATAGTAGAGGTCCTAAAATGCATATGCTACAGTCTAATGTTGGAAACACCTTGTCAAGCTTTGCCATGTAGCCTCCTAGAAATCCCGTTTTTTCAACTATGTATACTTGAATTCCCTTTTCAGCTAGATTTAGTGCGGCAGTTACTCCAGCTACTCCACCACCTATAATGAGTGCTTTTCTATTGACTGGTATTTTGACCTTCCTTATTGGAGTTAGGTGTGGTGCTGCTTCTAGTGCTGCTCTTATTAGGTCTAGGGCTTTAATTGTGGCTTGCTCTGGATGTTGCCAGTGAACCCAACTGCACTGCTCTCTTATGTTGATAACCTTGACGTATCCGCCATTGAGTCCAGCTTTTTCCGCATTTTCTCTAAATAGTTCTTCGTGGAGGTGCGGTGTGCATGCAGCGATCAAAATTCTACTTGGCTTTTCACTTTCAATTATTTCTCTCATTTTTTGAAGTCCATCTTCACTGCACCAGTGCTCGTGAATGTAACATGGTACTTCGTTTAACTTTGATATTTCATCAGCAATTTTCTCTACATCTATAATTCCAGCTATGTTTGTCCCGCACTTGCAGAGTAATATTACTACTTTATTGCTCAAATTACCACCCTATAGCTTAGCCAGAATTTTTTCTAGCACCACCTGTTCAGGTTCGACTTCTTCTTGAGGTTTGATGAATGGAGTTAATTCAACTTCTTCTCCGTCGATTCTGAACACTTTTCCTCCAGCTTCAATTCCAATTGCAGCTATTGGAATGTTGACCTTCGCTATTTTCGATATCATGGTTTTCCTTTCTCCTATGTAAATTACTGGAATTTCTTTGAACCTCTTTGCAGTGGTTCTCGGTAGGTGCGTGTATGGGTCGCTTCCAACTATTAGGGCTGCATCTACTTCTTCCCTTAATAGCTTTGAGGATGCACTTGTTGTGGAGTTGTGGATTGGGTTTCCATCTGAGAATTCAATTGCATGGGATGCTCCAAATTGCTTATATGGTATGATTGATGCGCCCAAGGAGTTTAAATCTTCAGCTAATGGCATCAAGCAACTTTCCCTTCCACTTTCACTTATGGTTTTTATGAGTGATATTAGCTCTCTATATATTTCGCGTGCGGTGATGTTTGCTAAGATGTGTGGGCCCGCAAAGGCTGATATGAACGTTGAGTTTTTTATGTCGTTCTGCAGGATAAGCCATGATTCAAGCGTTAATGGAAGGCCTTCAAGGCTTGGCACCTGGCCCGTGGATATAAATTCTCTGAGGCGCTTGAGGAACTCCACTTCCTTTCCAGGGCTTAAAATGACTTTGTGCTGGGCTATTTTCATGTTTTCATTTTCCAAGTAGTCTACTGCTAAGACTATTCGGCTTTCCCTCCCTGATTTAATTACTTCACCTCGTGGATATATTGCGTATCTGCTTGCATGCCTTAAGTGAGTGTCTGCTATGTTGGCGAAGAAGTACATGATGAAGTCCGATTTTTCGAGGACATCTTCAAGCTTTGCGTTTTTAATTTCATATTCATAGGCTAAGGGTACATGTAGGTGGCATATGCTTGGAGGAGAGTCGAATACTCCATTCAATTTTTCAGCTATTTTTAATCCAATTTTAATTGACTTGTTGACGCTACTGCTAAAGCCGTATATTAGAGGCTTTTTTGCTGAAGCCAATATGTCCTTTGCCTTTTCCAATGCCAAGTCCAAGTCCTTCTCGCTGCACGTCAGTTTTTCCCTTATGAGTTCTTTAATTCTCTTCGTTCCGTGACTGCAGGAGCCCCATACTTCTACGACTTCATTGTTCTTTAGGTTTACTACTAGATCGTTGCAAGTTAAGGCGCATCCTGTGCAAACAATTCTTTCGATCTCCTTCATGCTACCACCTTTATGGCTTCGCTAAAGCATACTTCTTCACATATCCTGCAGTTCATCCTGTGAGGTGGATATCTTCTGCACTTCTCGATGTTTAAGACCTTTATTTTTCCATTTAAAACTGTGAATACAACTTCATTATTAACTGGATTTATCCCCCTACCTACTTGAGGGTCTATGCTTACATTTGCTGGGCATGCAATGATGCAATTTCCGCAGCCCACGCACTTCTCCTCATCGATTTTAATTAAGGTTTCAGCTGCTTCATATAGAGGCTTAAGTAGCTCTTGAAGTTTCTTCAAGTTCGCCTCGTATTTGGAGTCTGTGAAGAGGGGCTTACAATCTTCAAGTTCAACTTCTCTTTGGAGAAGCTTGACTGCAAATGCCATGCAAGTGTAGCCGCATTCTTTGCAGTTTGTTTTAGGTAGAAGCTTGAATATTTGCATAGGATTTAACTTGACCATAACTCCGCCAACCTTATGTAAACTAAATTTCCTATACGGGTTGATCAATACAAATATAAATTTTTGGTGAATGCAAAAAATTTAAGCTCCCTCCAAGTAATTGAGTTTCAGTGGTGGATATGTGCGAATTTAAAGTTTTGCTCAGGGGTGTTGGCGAAGTTAAGGATGTTGCTTCTGACATTATTTACGCGAAGTTGGAGGGAGATGGCGTTGTACTTAGGGACATAATTGGACGTGAACATAGAGTTTCATCTGCAATTGTTGAGGAGATTGATGTTTCACGTGAGAACCTCAAGCTACTTCATAGCCCAATATTGTCGCTAGTTTTAAAGTTCATTAAAGAGTATGAGAGGTGCGTCGAGCAGGGCGTTTATAGTGAGGCTTTAGAGGAGCTTTGGGAGGAAGTTAAAGCTGAAGGTTCAAGCATGATTAGAAGTTTATGGGTGAAATTGAAGAGCTAGTCCATAATCTTCACGATCTTGTCCTTTAGCTGCACTATGGCTTCTACAGCAGGAGATTTTGGGGCATAATCTAGTAATGAGTTTCTCTTCATATCAGCTAATTTGACATTTTCATCATATGGAATTAATCCTAAGAGTTCGAGTCCAGCCTTAGCTACTTCATCCTTTACGTATTTCTCCTCTTCCTTGTTTGAAATCTTATTTGCAATTACGGCCACCCTTTTCACGTTTATGTCCATTGCGAGCTTCCTAATTCTTATTGCAGTATCTATGGCTTTCATGTTCGGCTCCACGACTGCAATCATTAAATCGATCCCTCTCGCCGTTCCTCTGGCTAGATGTTCAATGCCTGCTTCCATGTCAAGTATCACTACTTCATTGGTTCTCAATATGAGGTGTCTCAGAAGCGCTCTCATTAGTGCGTGGGCTGGACATAGGCAGCCTGTTCCTCCATCTCTAACGGTTCCCATGACTAGTAGAGTTACGTTGTCAGGGCATTTGATGCCGTAAATGTCGATTATATCGTCGACTTTAGGGTAAATTTTGAAAAAGCCTTGATCCAGGGATCCGGGATAAACTTCCATTCTCTCTCTTAGAAGTTCCCTGTTAACTGCTAATGGCCTTATATTAGAAATTTCATTTTCAGATAGCCCCAAAGTATAGGCTAGATTAGTGTTGGGGTCTGCGTCGACGGCTATAACTTTATATCCGCTTCTACCCATCAGCCTAGCCATCGTACCTGCAATTGTCGTTTTTCCAACTCCGCCTTTACCTGTAATTGCAATCTTCATTTCACACTCAGCTCTGCTACATATTTCCCAGAAATATTATCTTATAATTTGTTGTTAATTGCATTTGAGAGCATTCCGAGCCCTGCAGTTCGTGAAGCTATAATCACTTACTTTGGAAATAGATATGCTGAGGGCTGGCCGGGGAAAGGGTTTATGCTGGCTGCAGGTACATCGATGAAGTCAAACTGATAGCCATAAACCTTGCTAAACAGCTGTTTAATGCTGAGTTCGTTGACGTAAGGCCAATATCTGGAGTTGCGGCAAACTTAGTCGTGTACACTGCCTTTACTTATCCTGGAGACTGCATTTACGCACTTCCAATTGTCCGCGGCGAGCACATTTCGACAGGTGAGAGGGAGCTTGGAGGAACTGCTGACGCGATGAGAGGATTAAATGTTCAGTCTTTGGCTCTTGATGAGAAGGAGCTGAATTTTGATGTGGATGAAACCATTAAGCGCGTTGAATCCCTTATGAGGAGGAGGGGTGTTAAGCCAAAGCTCGTCATGTTTGGTGCAAGCATCTTCCTATTTCCACATCCAGTTAGGGAGCTTGGAGGGTACTTTCATAGCTTAGGCGCAATTGTAGCATATGATGCCGCACATGTAGCTGGCCTAATTGCGGGTGGAGTATTCCAAGATCCCTTAAGGGAAGTTGCAGATGTCATCTTCTTGAGTACTCATAAAACTCTTCCAGGTCTGCAGCATGGCATGTTTTTCTTGGGAGAAGTATGCTGATAAATTAAGAGAGCAACTTTTCCAGGCTTGGTGAGCTATCACCACTTACATCATGTGGTGGTTTGGCTGCAGCCTTAGCTGAAATGCTTGAGTTTGGCAGGAATAATTACGCTAGGCAGATAGTGCGAAACGCAAAGGCTCTTGGGCAGGCATTGTATGAGAGGGGATTTAAAGTGCTGGGCGAGCATAAAGGGTTTCACTGAATCTCACACTCTATTAATTGATGTAAGTGATTTTGGTAATGGAGCTTTAGTTGAGAAGAAGCTTGAGGATGCAAATATAATTGTTAATCGAAACCTGTTACCATGGGACATTAGGCTTGGAACATCTGAGGTTACCTGTTTATGTGTGAGGGAAAGCGAAATGGAGGAGATTACAGAATTCATTAAGCGAGTTATCATAGCTTAAGAACCTGCTGAAAAAGTTAGGGAAGATGCAATAGAATTTAGAAAGCAGTATCAGAAAGTTCATTACTGTTTCGATGTCTTAACTGAAGCTTATGCATACATAAGAGTTAGGTGATGGACGTGTTCTGAGGCGCCCTTATTTATCAGTTGGGTTAGTTATTTAAGCACTTTTTATTTACTTTTTTGGGGGTTGAACTTATGTCAATTAGAGATGCAGTTGAATCTATACCAGTGGAAAAGAGAGGGTCTTTAATGGTAAAATTGTTGGATGTGATTTTAAAGTCCAAGAAGGGTGACGTGCTTTCCAGCGACTTGGCTAGAGAGTTTTTAAGGCTTTGGCAGGAGGATAAATTGAATACGATTAATGGACTTGAGCTTCTACTGACTATGGCTAAGATTCTGGAGCCTGAAACGACTGTTCAGAAGCTAAGCGAGTTGGGTTTCAATGAGCTTGCTAAAGTTGTTGGAGGTGGCTTATGATGGTTAAGTTTGGGGTCGAATTCGTTCCATACGAGCCTTTTTGGAGAACGGCTTTTTACGCGATTCAAGCTGAGAAGAGGGGTTTTGAGTACATTTGGGTTACGGACCACTATAATAATAGAAATGTCTATGTGACGCTGACCACAATAGCGTTGCACACGAGCAGGATAAAGCTTGGAATTGGAGTTACAAATCCATACTTGGTTAATCCAGTTGTAACTGCGCAGGCGGCTGCTTCAATAAGTGAAATTGCACCAGATAGAGTGATTTTGGGGATTGGACCTGGAGATAAGACTACATTGGCAAGTTTGGGAGTGGACATGGTCCTTCCTGTAGCTGCAGTTAAGGAGTGCGTGTTAATTGCTAGATCTCTATTTGAGAAGGGTAAAGTTGAATTTGAGGGCAAAGTATTTAAAGTTCCAAGTGCCGCT
>CAZOWB010000002.1:0-13409 GCA_964583315.1 uncultured Candidatus Bathyarchaeia archaeon
ATAGACACGCTGGTCGGTGATAAACTGAAGGACACTATTGAATTTAATCAGACATTAGGTAATAAATTTCTTGTGGTACCTTCATTACCTGAGGAGATGAGGAATTCTAAGGTTGCATGGCTTAAAACAGCTGAGCTAATGAATAAAATCGCTGATGAACTGAAGCCTAAAGGAATGCGCGTTGGATATCATAATCATGCAATTGAATTTAAACCGATAAATGGTGAGGTGCCTTGGTACATTTTCTTTGACGCAACTAAATCTGAAGTTATAATGCAACTAGATACTGGAAATGCCATGCATGGTGGAGTGAGCTCGAATGGTATACTAGACATTATTAGACGATATCCCGGTAGAGCCGTAACGGTGCACTTAAAAGATTATTCCTCAAAGAATGAAAAGGTATTATTGGGGGAGGGCGAGATGAAATGGAAGGAATTCATAAATCTCTGTGAAACAATTGGCGGAACAGAATGGTATATAATCGAGCAGGAAACATATCCTTACCCGCCTCTAGAATGTGTTAAACGATGTATAGAAAATCTAAGGGCGATAATTTAATATAAACCTGCTGAAATGCCTTTACATTTGAAATAAATCTGTTTCATCACTAAAATGCATACTTGTCCTTTACTCCGATTTGTTAAACTCTTACAAAAATAAAGCTGAGCTGCATACTCTCATCTACAGTTAGAACGCTATAGAAATCCTCTAAGATCATAGTAGGAGGTTCACGAAAACTTCAAAACATGCAAGAGGGAGATCCCCGGGTCAATCATATTCATTTTCGGCCTTTTATGAGAAAATTTTTCAAAATATTTGGATGTAATTCTTAACCCGGATCCGGAAAAGGCAGCTAATCACTTCTAAGAAGGAGTAAGCATTATTTACCCTTTATACAAAAGAATTAACTCGTATTGTTTGAAGGAGAAAAAAATGGATCTTTATGTGGCTCCTTATGGGAGTGATAAATGGTCTGGTAGACTTCCTGAGCCTAATACTGAAAGGACCGATGGACCCTTAGCCACAATTAGTAGGGCTCGGGATGTGATAAGAGAGCTTAGAGGTTCCGGGCGGCTTAGGGTATGGAGATCCATCGCTTCCGTGGGAGATTTTCCGATAACTGTTTGGGTTAGAGGTGGACGCTACCAGATTTCGGAACCCATTGTTTTCGGCCCCGAAGATTCTGCGCCCGTAACCTACGCCGCCTACCCCGGTGAGAAGCCAGTAATCGATGGAGGCAAACAAATCCAAGGATGGAGAATAGAGGAGAAGGATGGAATGGAGGTCTGGGTTGCAGACGTACCTGAAGTCGCGGAGGGAAAATGGTGCTTTCACCAACTATTCATTAACGGCGAAAGACGCCCACGCGCGCGTTTACCCAAAAGGGGCTTCTATCGAATAAAAGAGGTTAAACATGTTGGTGATTTGTATACCACATTTCAATGTGAAACAGGAGAAATACAGAGATGGAAGAACCTAACCGACGTTGAAGTTGTTGTTCTCCACCTATGGATTGAAGAGCGGTTGCCCATCGTCTCTTTTCAAGAAGAAAGCAATCTGGTCAGGGTGTCACGAAATATACGGCGCGTATGGGGTTCCTTGAGAGATATTGAGGGCGCGAGATATTATGTGGAGAATGTGTTTGAGGCTTTGAGTGAGCCCGGGGAGTGGTATCTTGATCGCACAGCCGGAAAAATTTATTATGTGCCGATGCCTGGGGAGGAGCCTGATGAGATTAAGGCGTTTGCCCCAGTAACCGAGCAGCTGCTCAGAATCGTAGGTAAACCTGAAGAGGGAGAATACGTTGAGTTCCTCAGATTTGAAGGCCTCACCTTTAGACATACACGATGGGATTACCCAGCTGAAATCGCTAATCAAGCAGCTCATAATGTTCCTGGAGCAATATACATGGAGGGAGCTCGCTACTGTGTAATTGAGGACTGCAAAATTGAGCATATTGGGGGATACGGAATAGAGCTCTCAGATGGTTGCGTAGGTAATCAAATCATTAGCAACGAAATCTACGATGTGGGCGCGGGAGGAATTAAATTAAATGGTTCAGATGTAAATGGGCCGCCTTCAAAGAGAACAGGAAACAACAGGATAACTGACAATCACATTTACGCTGGCGGTCGAGTTTTTCATAGCGCGGTTGGGATTCTATCCATGCATTCCTTCGGGAATGAAATTTCTCATAATCATATTCACGATTTTTACTACACGGGCATATCCTGTGGTTGGGTATGGGGTTATGGAGATAACATATCGAAAGATAACCGTATTGAGAAGAATTACATCCATGATATAGGTCAGGGCTTACTGGATGATATGGGTGGAATTTATATGTTGGGCGTGCAACCTGGGACAGTTATTCGAGGAAATGTAATTCATGACGTTGTGAAGCATAATTACGGCGGATGGGGAATCTACTTGGATGAGGGTAGCTCACACATGCTTGTCGAAAATAACATATGTTACAACACTCACAGCGGCGGGTTCATGCAACATTATGGAAGAGAAAACATTATCCGCAATAACATTCTAGCTTTTGGCAAGGAAGGGCAGGTTTGCCACGGCCGAGCGGATGCGCATAAAGCTTTCACATTTGAGAGAAACATCGTTATAACAGATAATCAACCTCTATTTATTGATGATTACGCTGCGCCGTTAGAGAAGTGTAATTTCATCAGCGACCTAAACCTGTTTTGGGATATCTCCGGTAAACCATTCATAAGCGGAAAAATATCGCATGATGCTGAAGGAAGGATGGTTCTCACCAATACGATTACGATGGATGAGTGGAGGAAACTTGGCCAAGACCGCCATTCGATCATAGCTGATCCACGCTTCAAAGATCTAAGAAAATTCGACTTCACACTAATGGAAGATTCTCCAGCCCTCAACCTAGGATTCCAACCCATTGACTCCTCTGACGTGGGACCACGTCCAAAAAACAAACGAAGGTGAAACCCTGAGGGAAGGACTAACAAAAAGGCTAAGTGGCAACTTTCAAATTAACTCTTCTATAGGCCCTTTTTAATTGAAAACCATTTTCCATATTTAGGATGTTAAGCGTGCAGGGAAGCGCACATAATTGCCAATGAATTTGGGCTTTCAGGAAAGCATCGTTGTACTTTGTTAAATAAAGCAACAAAATTAGATGGTGTTAAGTTTAATAGTAATCATTTTTAAATTTAATTTCCTAAAGTCGCCGTAACCTTCACAGGAGTAACGTTATGTAGTTTATCCAGGTTTTCAACGAAAACTTTTAGGTATCTTGCTTTTGGATTTAATTCAAATGTTCTCTTTACGGTCTTTCCAGCTCTAAAGTCAACGTCGAATCTGTACAAATCTATATTGTCATAGTTTATGCCATCATAGCTCGATCTTACGTGAAGTCGAACTCCAGCTTCAGCGCTAGGATGATACCTGCATTCAATAGTTATGGCGAGGCTTGAGGCAGACTGTAGGCTTATTGTACAGCAATCTTCAAGGCTACTAGCTTCTCTGGGGCCTAGGGAATCAATTGTGAGAACGGGCATTGAGAGTCGAAAGTGCGGGCTTATTGAAAGTACATGAATCCCTAGGTCTTCTCCTCTAGGGATCGCCCAGAAATCTCTGGAGATGTACCTTAAGGTGTGGTAGAGGTATATGAATGGCGGTTCAATAAGCGCTTGCACTTCGGCGAAGGCCGAGGCATCAGGAGTTCTATTTAAAGGGACAACTGGATTGCCCTCGTACTTTATCCACTTATAACCATCAAAGCTATATGCGTATCCTATGCTTTCTATGCCAGCCGTCTGGCTTCCACTATAGAAGCAGTGAAATATTCCCTCATGATACACTATTCCCGCCTCGGAGAAGCCAGCGGAGTCCCAAGAGCCTGGGGGACCGGGTGAAAGGATGGGGTTACCCTCATACTTCCTCCATGGGCCTTCGGGGCTGTCTGCTGTGGCTACGCAAAATGGCCCTAGATCGGGGGCTGTTGAGCCCACTGGATGTTCAACGTACATATAGTATTTTCCTTTCACTTTAACTACGCCGCATAAGTAACTGTTAGGCCAATCCGCAACGGGGTTATCCCTATATCTCTTCCAGGGTCCAAGAGGATGTGAGGATGTGGCTAAACCGATCCCTTCTCTTCTTTCTCCATCTCTCGTCATGCCCCATCCATTATACCACATGTAGTATTTTTCGGAGCCCTTCTCAACGTCAGGTCCGCTCTCTTTCAGTACACAAGCGCAGGCGTTCCCTAAGCCGTCCCAAGCGTCTGAGGGACCATAATCCAGAAGAGGATTTCCCTCATATTTCTTCCATGGACCTAGAGGGGTTGGGGCAACTGCAACTCCTATTCGATAGCCGCTGGGATGCACTATCTTTCCCGTTTTCATCTCCTTCCTAATATTCTCCCTCTCTTTCCTTCCTCTCGCATGATAATACCAGTAGTATATGCCCTTATCCTTAAATATGCATGAGGACTCTAAATTCCATCCGTCCCATGCGTTTTCATCGCCTGTTTTTATTGCTGGATTCGGCCCAAGAATCTCTGTGAATCCCTTCTCTGCAAATATGTTTTTCCGCATATTTAATTCAACCGGTCACTTCATATGCATGAAAGACTCTAATCTATTTTTCGGTGCACTCTTTATAATAAATTTCGTCACCTTATTGGATCGTTTAAAAATTTAAATTTTCCGGCAGCTTCTTAAATCAAGGTACGTATCAGCTTTAGGGAGAATGTTAATGAGCAATGGTTAAATCCGCATTTGGTCTAAAGGGAGCTTCGACAGATAGTTACTTAGCTTCTAAAGTGGCTTTAGAGGTTTTAGAGGAGGGGGGAAATGCCTTTGATGCAGCAGTTGCCGCTAGCGCGGTTTTATCAATTGTTTTGCCGCAGACTGGTGGTTTAGGCGGCGACGGATTTCTTTTAGCATTCATGGATAATAATGAGGTATTAGCTTATGCATCCAGTGGAAGAGCGCCATCAGGATTAGATGCTGAGGAGTATCTTAGGCTTAAACCTGAAAGAGGACCTCTAACCGTAACTGTTCCGGGGCTAGCTGATTTATGGGGCTTTGTTAATGAGGAATTCTGTACACTGCCCCTTAATAGGCTTCTCCGACCGGCCATACTGTTAGCCTATAACGGCTTCTACGCGGGTTATTATCTGGCGGATTCTTCAAAGTCCTCAGAGCCTGAACTGCGAATCTTTAAGTGGGCTAAATACTTTAAGGGCATAGAGCCTGGCGCCTACATGAAAAATAGAGAGGCGGCGCAGACGCTTAGAATCATAGCTAGCAGAGGCTGGGATGAATTTTATCGTGGGAAAATAGCTGAAAAGTTTGTTAGCGAGCTTCAAGAGCAGGGGGTTAACATAAGCCTAGAAGATATGGAGAGACATAGGGGCACTGTGGTTAAGCCCCTAAGGCTTGAGGTGGAAGATGGGAAAGTACTATATGAACTGCCCCCAAATACTCAGGGAGTCACAACGCTTCAAGCGATTTCAGCGATTTATGAGCTTGATCTAACTAAATATGATTTTAAAGATTCTGGGAGAATATCATTCTGGACTAAGATCAGTGAGGACATATATGCTTTTAGGGATCTCTTCATTGGAGATTGTGATTACATGAAGATAAATATAGGCAAATATTTAACCTACAATAAAGTTAGGGAGGCGCTTTCCGGAAAAACCTTAAATAGTAGAGTGCTTAACGAAGGGGATACAACCTTCTTTATAGTTTCCGATGGAGAATCAACAGTGGGATTCATTCAAAGTCTCGCTTATCCATTCGGTTCGGGCCTAGTGGCTCTAGGCTTCCCGATACAAAATAGGGGTTATGGATTTGCGAAAAAATCCGGTTTACCGAATAGTCCGGCGCCTAGAAAGAGGCCTCTCCACACGCTGTCGATACTTGGCGTTAAAGATGCGAAAAAGACCTATATAATCGGCTGCGCGGGAGGCGACTGGAGACCGCAGATACATACAAGAATATACGAAAACATCTTCGTTTACGGTATGAATCCAGCTAAGGCTATAGATGCCCCTAGATTCATTTATGAGAGAACTGACAAAATTTTCGTTGAGCCAGGAACGCCTAAGCCGGTCGACCCTAAATTAACGGTTAAAGAGATTGAGGGAGCGGGCTTCGTTCATATCGTTGTGAAAGATTTGAAGAGTGGAGTGTCGGAGTTCGCGGCGGATCCAAGAATTGAGGGCATAGCATTGGCCTCATAGCACATGAAGTTTTGACGCTTTTAAAAAACGTAATCTAGCTGATGTTATTTCTATCGGTTCCGCGGAGTTAATCGCTACTAACTGAAATGTTTAGCCATTTCCTTATTTTCGGGTATTGACAAAATCGCGTCTATTGTTTCCTCAACTTGTCTCGTAGATTTCGTTCTGGGATCTACTATTAGCCAATCAAAAAGTAGGTCTCTGCCGCCCTTTAGAAAAGCTTCTAGCGCCCACTCCATCCTGATCATTCTTGGATAAATAACATATTTAATGATGCGGTTTGGGAGGTCTTTTACGGGCACCCTGTGCACTCCTTTACCGTCTATTTCAGCTGGGATCTCAACCGCTACATTATCTGGAATTCCGCTAATTACTCCCTGATTTAGAACATTTACTTGATATAAGCCCTTCTCATCGTTCGCTATAGAATTGATGATTGGCACAACGGATTCCTGACTTATTTTAGGCGGTAAAAGTTTCGTTAGTGGAGTCTTCAGATCATTTATGGCTTTAATGGCTTGATTAAGCCACTTTTCATGATTCTCTAGATATATCTTCCAGCCAATTTCAGAGTCTGGGCCTCCTGTTGGGCCAAACCATTTTCTTTTAGTTCTTAGGTTCCAGTGGTAGTTCCATGTGCCGCTTCTCACGGTGTCTCCTACGGGAAATAGACCGTATCTCCTGTACATGTCTATGGCCGCAGGGGACATTTGCACATCAAATGGGTTTTTCTGTTTTCTACGCCATCTCCTCCAATATTTCTCAGCTTTTTTCTCCATCCACTCGTCTATAAGCGGATACGCATCCTCACCATTATAGATAAACTTGGTCAACCAAATTGTGTGGTTGAAACCTATAGCCTCAAACTCAATATTTTCTAGGTTTAATCCTAAAACCTCCGCTATTTCTTGATATCCTAGATGCCCATGGCATAATCCTATAACTTTGATTTTTGTTACCCTAGAGAGGAGGGTTGTGCCCTCGAAAACAGGGTTTGCAAGCAAGAGTAACCAAGCGTCAGGACTTAAGTCTTCAATGGTTTTCGCCACATCCATCATGAGCTTAAATTGGTAATAACCCCAAATTGTATGGTAGTCTGAGACCATGTTCCATTCAACACTGTTGATGCCCCTGTAGTATCCATGCTTTTCAGAAATGGCTCTCATCTTTTCATAGTAATAATGTCCACCAGCCATGGCTGTGTTTATTACAAAATCCGCGTCCTTCACAGCCTTACGTAGATCTGTGGTTTTCTTAAATTTCAGGTCAGCCTTAACTTCTGAAACGTATCTTCTTGCGAACCTATAAATAAGATTCAAGCGTTCTTTGTTTATATCCATGAAGACAACAGTGCTACCCTGTAAACCTTTCATCAAGGAGAGATCACGTATTAAAGTTGCAGACCAAGCGATGCTTCCAGCACCTATCACTCCTATTCTAACTTCAGTCAAACCTTCTCTCCCTCAAGAAATTTTTACACCTCTAAATTTTACATAATTTCACCTTAAGAATAATAAAATTCTTATTAGTTACAAATGAAATGACTTATTGGCTTGCTAATGATCTTAGCGGAACTAAATTGAGTGATGGGCCGGGCCGGATTTGAACCGGCGATCTTCGCCGTTCTCTATGGATTAGCAGGTTATTTGCAACTTAAGTATGCTTTAACCATTTGTGAGGGCGACGTCCTAGCCAGCTAGACTACCGGCCCACTTCAATCTAATTTTAGATTCTGGTTTTCCCTTATAATTTTATCTTTCTCTTTTCTTTCTCTGAGACATGATAGATGTTTGGTTTTATTCGTTGTGTTGCAGTCTTCATCATATAGGGAATTTTTATGGTGTTCTTCCAGTCTGGAGGAATGTTTGTTAGTATCTGGCTACTGTAACTTAAACTAGAGGCGGATTGCTGGGGGACATATATGCTCTTTTCCGGCTTTAAATCAGTTGTCTATCTTCTTGAGTTCCTCCGTGTTTTCTCTCACTTTTTCTATTGCTGATACTATATCGTCCATATCATCTTTTGAGCCTAAGAGAGCATATTGCGGAAGCCATAAAGCTTCATAGTAGCAGGCTTTCTCGGTGACCGGAGCCTTCACGCTAGAATAGTTTACTGGCTTACCATAGTGAGGACATGAGAGGGGACATTTCCTGAAATATTCTAAGCAGGGCTCCTTGTAGAGCGGTCTAGAATAGCCTACGCTTGCAGGTATGCCCTCCGCTTGTAGAGCTTTTACGACAACATCTTTTGAGACCCCGCCAAAGGCTTCCGGATCAACTCTGAATATGTAGAGGTGATAGGCGTGTCTTGTTACGCGTTCATCCTCTTTTAGGGGTTTTACGCCGTCTATTTGGGAAAGTTTACTGTTTAGGTAACGGGCATTTTCTATACGTTTCCTACTTTGCTCCTCAAACCTTTCCATTTGAACTAGTAGTATGGCTGCTTGGAATTCGGTCATGCGATAGTTTGCTCCTGGAAGATGGAATTCATACCATGGTCTATCGGGTAGTCTACCGCAGTTATGCAGGGACCAGGCTTTGACATATAAGTCCTCATTGTTGGTTACTATTATTCCTCCTTCACCGCTTGTTATGTTCTTGCTGGATTGGAAGCTGAATGCTCCTATGTCACCTATTGCTCCGACTCTTCTTCCCTTCCATTCAGCTCCCCACGCTTGGCATGCATCTTCAATTACATATAGGTTATTTTTCTCCGCTATTGATAGGAGGGCGTCCATATTTGCAGGTCTACCGCCTATGTGAACTGGTAGTATAGCTTTGGTTTTGTCTGATATTAGGGATTCGACGCTTTTTGGATCTATTGTGTATGTTTCCGGTTCTATGTCAGCGAAAATTGGGATGGCGTTCACATATAGCACTGCTATGGCCGTGGCTATGAAAGTGTATGATGGAATTATAACTTCATCTCCGCATCCTATCCCAAGGGATCTAAGTGAGATTTCTAGGGCTGCTGTTCCGCTTGTGACGGCGACTCCATATTTGGCATGTTGATAAGCTGCAAATTTTTCCTCAAACTCCTTTTTCCGCTTGCCTCTTACACCCCAGAAACCACTCTTCAGCACTTCTTTTAGAGCTTTTATCTCCCTATCGTCAAATATGGGCCATTTCGGAAACGGTTTCCTCCTGACTGGTTCTCCTCCTTTAAGAGCAAGTTTAGCCAATGAATTCTCCATCCTTGGGATTTTAATAGAAAGTTTCACAACTTTAGATTTAAAGTTAATTTTAAATTTTCTTTGAGAGATAATATGGTTTTTGTTTTTAACAAAAAATAGGCTGTTGGAAGATTCGTCAACAGGTGAAAAAGCTTTATATAAAGAGGTTACGAACCTTTCAACAGCCTGAAAAGAAATAAATGGTTAGGGAATGTTACGATTTATTGGTGATTAATATGGTTAGAGATATTATAGAGACCCTAAAAAATTATAGGATGGTTGACTTGTCCGCTGAAATTCAACCGAACGTTTTGAAAGTTAATGGCGAATATATACGCGGAAATCAAATTAGAAGACTTAATTTACGCCAATTCATAAATGCTGAGGACAAAACATTCATGCATTTTATTGAGGCTGAATCCCATATTGGCACCCACGTTGAGGGGCCCTCGCATCTTCGGGATGATCTTAAATCATGCGCGGAAATACCTCTTGAAAAGTTCATGGGGGAGGCAATAGTTCTAAAGTTTGAGGAGAACACGCCTATAAAACCTGAACATCTCAAGAAAGTTAAGGAGAATGATATAGTGCTTATGTGGAGCCCGGGTGGAGCATATATAACATCTGAAGCAGCTGATTTCCTCGCTGGGAAACATATAAAAATGCTGGGAGTTCAGAATGTTCATCCGGAGGATCCCAGCTCTCAGAAGCCAATGACTCACATACATCTTTTAGAGAACGATATACCGATTATCGAGGGGCTGGTCAATTTGGATAAAATTGAAAGCGAAAGAGTGTTCTTTATAGGTTTACCATTGAATATCGCTCATCTGGATTCCTCTTGGATAAGAGCCGTAGCGTTCGAGCCAAAGACATAACCACTTATTTTTTGTGTTAGTCTGGTTCCCGAGTTTTCTGAGAGAAGAGTTCATGGTTCCCTTTCATTAATAATTATTTGGAAAAATCGGGAGCGAAGAGAAGAATTAAATCATAAAAGATTTAAGCTAATTGTTCAGATAAGAATTCACGGAGATCCTCCTTGCTTGTAACATGCGCTGGCATATTGGTTGTTGATATAATAGCAGCTGACCTACCGAAGATTTCAAGTCCGGGCGAGCTTATTTTTACTCCAAAAGGAATAGAAATCCATTTAGGCGGACACTCTGGAAACGTTTCGATAGATTTGAGGAAACTCGGCTTGAGGGAGGGATGCGTCAGTTCGATAGGCGCTATTGGAGAAGATATTTTCGGATTATTCCTTGAGAGAGAACTAAAGAGGCATGGAGTGAAAACTTATCTTCAGAGGGTTCCTAATATTGGGACATCCAGAAACTTGGTACTTGTGGTTAAGGGTGAAGATCGAAGATTTCATGTTGATAATGGGGCGAACTGGTTTCTGAGTCCAGATTATGTTCTGTCGGTGGTGGAGAGGGAAAAGCCGACGGTGTTTTATGCCGGCGGAGTTGGTTTAACCGGAGCACTTGATGAAAAATTGCCAGAAGTTCTCCAGAAAGTTAAGGATCTAGGCTCTCTGACTTTTGTTGATCCAGTTACACCTTACATGCGTGAATGGAGTTTTCTATTTCCAGCGATGAAGTGGATTGACATTTTTCACTGTAATATGCATGAGGTAAAGCAGATAACTGGAAAGGAAAATCCAAGGGAGGCTGGTAATGTTCTCATTAACAAGGGTATTGGCTTGGCTGTCATAAGTCTTGGCGATAGAGGATTAATTGCTGTGATGAGAAGAAGAGTCATTGAAATGCCAGCTTTTAAGGTTCCAGTTATAGATCCCACGGGAGCGGGGGATGCCCTTTGCGCTGGGATTATAGCCGGACTTCTTCAGGAAACAGCTTATAATCAATATGACTTAAGGAATCTTTCAATAGAGGATCTTATTGAAATACTTTTAATCGGTGAGGCTGCCGGGGCAGCATGCGTGACGATGGTTGGAACAACAACAGCTGTAACTAGAGAGAATACTGAGAGGATTCTTGAGGAGCAGGGTGAAGAGCTAAGACGTAATGTTAAAGTATCTTCAGTTTAAAACCTTATAAGTAGTTTGTTATGGGCGAAGAGGATTCTCGGGTTAGAGTTAGAGCTTACTGCATTAGAGTTCCGAAACATTTAGGTGAAAAGACGATAAGAGCTACTGGCAAGCTTAATCTTTTAAATGGAAATCTGAGGGTGTTAAGGGAGGGAGATTGGCTTTTTATACCGCTTAGAGAGGAACCCGCAGGAGAAAAGTTAGATCGACTTAAAGAGGAAATAAATCAATTTGATATATTGATTCAGGAATTTCCTAAACGAGAAAGACCTGTAAGGAGCATATTTGAAGTTTTAAAAGATAAGTTACCAACGCATCTTTTAGCGGATCTTCCCCGCTCAATAGACTTTGTTGGAGATGTAGCTATTCTGGAGATTCCGCAGGAGCTTGAAGACTATAAGCAGCTTATTGGCAGGGCAGTATTGCAAACATTTAAGCATGTTAGATCCGTGCTTGCTAAATCTGGAGCTATTAGCGGAGTTTACCGCTTAAGGGAATATGAGGTGATAGCTGGCTCAGATAACACTGAGACCGTTCATAAAGAGCATGGTTGCAGATACTATTTAGATCCCAGAAAAGTTTATTTTTCGCCCAGATTGTCCTATGAGCACCTCAGGGTTGCATCTCAAGTTAAAGAGGGAGAGACAGTTATAGATATGTTCGCTGGTGTAGGGCCATTTTCAATCTTAATAGCTAAAACTCACAATAACGTTGTCATTTATGCAATTGACATAAATCCAGACGCGATAGAATACTTAAAAAGAAACGTTTATGCAAACAATGTTGATGGCAAGGTTATTCCGATTCACGGCGATGCAAAAGAGGTTGTGCAGGACAGATTGCGGGGAATAGCCGACCGGGTCATAATGAATCTACCGGAGAGAGCCATAGAATATGTTAGCGCGGCGTGTTCAGCCCTTAAACCCTCGGGGGGCATAATACATTATTATGAGTTTGCGGGGGGATCATACGCTATAGAAAAGGCGAGGGAGCATGTGATTGAAGCAGTAAATAGGAGCAGACGAAATGTGGTAGCTGTGCTTTCGGAGAGAATTGTGAAGGAGGTTGCCCCCTTCAAGTGGCAGGTAGCTGTGGATGTGAAGATTCGATAAGAAGATCATCAGAGGACACAATAGCAGTTTTAACGAGGGCAATTGAAGGTGGATTCGGATCTATTACTTTATTAGTGGCAGGATATCTTCCATTATGTAGTTTATGAATTCTTCTGTTGAGCTTTTACTGAAAAGTGTTACCACGCAGTTTCTTGTGACGCCTACAACCATGCCTCTCTTCTGCACTTCGAAGACTACGTACCAGATTTTCCCATGTCGGAGATATTCTTGGTAGAGGCTTGTATCCGCGAGATCCACCCCAGCTAAACAGAGCTTTTCAACCCCTGGTATGTCAACGTTATCAAACCATATTAGTTTGGTTGCCTGCGGATTTGATTCATGAAGAGCCTTGAGTCTTTCATGGGGGATTTCAACCTCAAGTATAACATTTGGCTTTATGAAGAGGATTTTACTTAATCTACTTGCAACGTAATTTGTTAATAGCTTCTTTATGCCCCGCGCTGTTGATGGAGCTAAAACTATCAAGAAGAATCTATCATTAAATTTTTTAATCCAGAAGGGTGATTCCTCCGTAACAGGGGTCTCCACAATCCTGCGCCTATAGACTCGGCTACGAATGAAGTCTCTGCTGAATATTCCAGAGATTGAGTCTCCTTCCATTTTTAGGTCTAGGATCTCCGAGACCAGATTTATGGTTTCACCGCTGATTGTCGTGTAGGGCTCCTCCTCCCGGAAGTTTTTAAGCTTTTGGATTGTGAAAAAGAAGTTGACGTCCTCTTTAATCTCGAATATTTTTGCTGGTAGAACCAAATTCTACACCTAGAAGAATGTAAAATGATTCCTTTTAAATAACTTTTATCGCAAGCTCTGATAGAG
>CAZOWB010000002.1:13509-15895 GCA_964583315.1 uncultured Candidatus Bathyarchaeia archaeon
AGAAGAATGTAAAATGATTCCTTTTAAATAACTTTTATCGCAAGCTCTGATAGAGTGTAAAGGTGGTTTGGTTGGATATATTTCTTTGAACATTAACATTACATTTTTGGATGGATGAAATTAAAAGTGGAGTGTAGAAAATAAGAAGAAGGGGATAAATCTTACAAGATGGATAGTTTGATTCATGCATAAATTTGAGAGATGAGTGGAAAATGTATGATGTTGTCGTTAAGAATGGGCTGGTGATAGATCCATCCCAAGGGATTAACGAAGTGATGGACGTAGCTATAGCTGAGGGGGTAATAGTCGATTTATGTAGGGGCATAAACGCCACTAACTCGAGATATGTTGTTGATGCTTCCGGGATGATAGTCACTCCGGGACTAATCGATCTGCATGTACATTGTTGCTATGAAATCGCTCATCTAGCGGTTAATCCGGATCTAGCATGTTTGGCTAAAGGATGCACAACTGTGTTAGATGCGGGTTCAACGGGTGAGCTAAATTTCATCGGCTTTAAAAAATATGTTATAGAGAGAGCTAAAACTCGGATTTACGCCCTAATAAACATTGAGTCTCAGGGGATGATAGAGTATTTTCGACCCGCTCAGAAATGGACTAGTCTGATTACTGGCCGCGATGAAATGTTCATAAACATTGAGGGAACATTGGACATGATTAAACGTAATCGTGATGTTATTTTGGGTATAAAGTGGGCTCATCATGGAATTGAGGGCGTCAAGTTAGCTAGGAGAGCTGCGGATAAAGCTGGGTGTCTTTTAATGGCTGAGAATCATCTTCAACCTGAAACCTTGAAGTACATGAAGAAGGGGGATGTGATAACGCATCTTTATCATGGAAAGAAGATGGAGATGAATGATGGATTACTGAATAGGGATGGGAACGTTCAGCCGGAATTTTTTGATGCTAAGAAGCGTGGTGTAATCTTGGATGTTGGCCACGGCATGGCTAGCTTTAAGTGGTCGGTTGCCAAGAGGGGTATAGAGCAGGGAATAAAACCTGATACGATAAGCACTGACCTACATAAAGGAAGCTATAATGGTCCAGTTTACGATCTACCTACAACAATGTCGAAGTTTCTTCATTTGGGGCTTTCACTCGAGGAGGTTATAGAGGCTACTACCATTAAGCCTGCTGAGGTTTTGGGTAAGGAGAATTTTATTGGCACATTAAAGCCAGGTGCACGTGGAGACGTCACGGTTCTTAAAATGGAGGAGGGGAGATTTCCGCTTGAGGATGCACATGGGGAGAAAGAGATTTGCAGGCGAAAATTGAGAACTATAAGAGTAATTAAGGATGGGGAAATAGTTTTTTAGCTCGAGACGGGAATAGCTAAGAATCCGACTATAGAGGGCATTAAGCATTAGATTAATTTAGGTGATGTAAATTCTCGTAGCCATAATCTTTTAATGAATGAACAATTAAAATCCAAAAAAATCATTAAAAGATTAAATTTTTATTCTTTAACTTAGAATAGTGACCTTGTTTAGGACCGTTGCGTGGTTTTTGGTTTTCCACCAGGCAGCCACTTTGTTATCGTGTATTTCAGGATTTTTTGGTTTCTGTATAGTTCTTCAATCTTGTTGAGTATTGGCTGAACAATATTTTCCGCTTCATCGCTTCGCTCACAATTTAGGACAAGTGAAATGTTAAAGACGATCTTTTTCAATATGTCCACACTCTTGCTCATCGTCGGGCACCCTCCGATCCTTTTTTGAGATAAAAATTAAACCAGAAATTTAAATTTAGCTTTGAATTATGTCTAAAAATGGAATTTAGTTATTTTTAGCCAAATTTTCTTTATATTTTCATAAAAATTAGGTCCGATTTAAATTTTGTGGTTGATTTGCTTCGAAAATAAATTATAAGACTTGTTTCGCTCTTCATCTGCGAGGCGCATCATTCAGAAATTAGATTACACAACTATTCTTTAATGGCTTGAGAGATTTATCCGCCTGCGGCTGGCGGTAGGAAGGTTACTACATCATTATCTTTTAGGGGGGTTTCAGCTCCATCGAGGAGATTTATGTTGCGGCCATTCAAGAGTATTACTAGATTGGAGTCTGTTATTCCCCTTCTCTTGGATATGTCTTCTATTTTCTCTCCGAACCCTTCTATTCTTTTGGATATTTCTTGGATTAGGCTGCTGATTTTCGCTCCGTCCTCCAATTCGACAGTTAGTTCGTTACCTAAAATAGGAATTAGATCACCGAAAACTCTAATTTTTATCTTCATATTTTTGTCTCCTCAATTTCATAAAAAAGTATAGGATGAGAGGATTTTAGTTTACTTCCTTAGCTTCTCCAGAACCTTGTCAACGTCTTCGAGTCCAAGTTCCCTGAGAACCTCCGATTTGGGTATGCCT
>CAZOWB010000003.1:0-15621 GCA_964583315.1 uncultured Candidatus Bathyarchaeia archaeon
ATAGGTGCGCTTGATCCCTCAGACATTCAACTCGATAACCTGGGAGAATACGATCATCTCCATGTCTCATCTATATATCTCCAGCCGAAACTCTTGAGTGAACTGCCCAATATATTTGCTGAAGCTAAAAAACAGGGGCTTATAACATCTTTAGATCCGCAATGTGACCCACAAGGCAAATATGAGAAAATCTGGAGCATATTAAAGCACATTGACATTTTTTTGCCAAATGATAGAGAAGCGACCGAAATAACTAAATTAGCCAACCCCCTCGAAGCGCTGAAAAAATTAGGTTCAAAGGTTAAGACGGTTGTCATAAAATGCGGTAGCCAAGGAAGCGTCGGGATTATGGAGAAAGAATTAGTGAAATCTGAAGCCTTCAAAGTGAAAGCTGTGGACACAACTGGTGCGGGAGACTCATTCGACGCCGGCTTCATATATTATTTTGTGCATAAAAATAAAAGTTTTAGGGAGTCCGTGAGATTCGCAAATGCTGTTGGCGCACTCACCTGCTTATATATTGGTGGAGCCGAAGGGAAAATAACCGAGGAAAAGGTGCTGGGGTTCATTAAAAATTTCAATAAATAAAAATTATAGGTGGGGATTAAAATGGATCCCTTAACTGAGTTGATGATTCTTTCCAGAGAAGAATTAAAAGCTAGAGGTATTGAACATACTCCGAGAGAAATATCGCAGCAACCAAGTCTATGGATAAAAAATTTTGAGATGTTAAAGAATAGGGTTGATGAAATAAAATTTTTCATTGAAAAAAATATACTGTCAAAAAACATTGGAAGGATCCTTCTGTCAGGGGCTGGTTCATCGCACTTTATCGGTTTATCCTGTGAGAATCTTTTAAGGAGAATGTGGCAAGTAAATATTGAGTCTAAGGCGAGCACGGATATTGTAACAGATTGGAAGTCGATTTTCCTAACAAATTTAGACACAACCGTGATTTACTTCTCTAGATCTGGAAATAGCCCAGAAGTTTTGGGCGCCTTCCTCTTAGCTGACAAATACCATAAAAAAATAAATCATATAGTCGTCACATGCAATAAAAGTGGAAAACTCGCTTCATTATGTAGCAAAAACGAGAAGGAGAATCAAGAAAGCAATGTTCTCAGAATAATACTCTCAGAGGAAACGAACGATAAAGGACTCGCTATGACATCTTCATTCACAACTATGCTCATGACAGCGCAATTTCTAGCTCACATACACGAAACAGATAAATATGAAGAAATAATTCGCAATGCTTCGAAGGCAGCTGAGAAGATACTTAAGGAATATTCTAAATTGATTAAGGAAATAGCTGAAATGGATTTCGAGAGAGCCTTCTTTTTAGGTTCAGGTTCCCTCTATGGATGCGCTGCTGAATCACACTTAAAACTTCAAGAGTTAACAGCTGGTCGTATAATATGCAAGTTTGATTCATTTCTTGGAGTTAGGCATGGACCTGAAGTAGCTATAAATGATAAAACTTTGATCATCTATTTTGTCTCCTCCAATCCATTTAGAAGGCGCTATGAAATCGACTTCATAAAAGACCTATACGAGAAAAATCTAGGCTTGAAAAAAATTGCTGTATGCTGTGGACTAAATGATGAGTTAGAGCGTTATGTCGATTACGTAATTGATGTCAGTGATGATGGAGAATATAAGGTTCAAGACTCTTGTAGGCCAATTGTTGATGTTATAGTTGGACAATTGCTGGGACTTTTTAAATCGCTTAATTTAGGGCTAAAACCCGATAACCCAAGCGAGAAGGGTGTAATAACTCGAGTGGTTAGAGGCGTAAAGATATATGATTACGAGATGTATGAGAGGCTAAAACGATTTAAGATAGTGTTCCAATAAAAATTAGACTTGTTTGGGTGGTTATATGGGCAAACAAAAGTCCATAGGCTCGGAAATCAGAGTTTTATTAGTTGGCGTGGGGGCAATAGGTTGCGAAATAGCCAAACTCTTACTAAAGAAAGGAAATGTAAAGATCGTTGGCGCCGTGGATCCCGCTCCAAATAAGGTTGGCAGAGATCTAGGAGATGTCATAGGACTTGGAAAGTCTTTGGGAGTAACTGTTCTTAAAAGCATTAAGGATTTCAACGCTGAAGCTGAAATCGCCATACATGCCACAACATCCTTTCTAGATAAGGCTTACCCGCAGATATTAGAGTTAATTAAACATGGTCTCAATGTAATATCCACATGTGAGGAGCTGTCATACCCATACATTGTGGATGAGGATCTATCTCAAAGAATTGATGAAATGGCTAGAAAATACGGTGTCACAGTTCTTGGAACCGGCATAAATCCAGGCTTCCTCATGGATACACTTGTAATAACTTTAACAGCCGTATGTCAGGATATCAAGCGTATATGCGTGGAAAGGATTATAGATGCGGCGAAACGTAGACTTCCATTTCAGAGAAAAATAGGTGCAGGATTAGATGTTAGGGGTTTTAGGGAGAAAATTGCTAAGGGTGAGATAACGGGTCATGTTGGGCTTAAACAGTCTATAGCTATGATAGCCGATGCAATATGCTGGAAACTTGATAGAATAATAGAGGAACCTGTAGAACCTATAATAGCTGAAAAAGAGGTAAGAAGCAATTTTATCGTCGTAAAACCTAAAATGGTTGCTGGTTTAGGTCAAAAAGCTCATGGAATAATGAACGGTGAAAAGGTCATCTCGTTAACCTTTAAAGCGTATATTGGCGCCACGGAAGAATATGATTCAATAATAATTGAGGGAACGCCAATGATCCGTGAGAAGATATCTCCATGCGTACATGGCGACATTGGAACAGCTGCCATAATAGTTAATTCAATACCTAAAGTTATTAACGCCCCGCCTGGCTTAAAAACCATGAAGGATTTGCAGGTTCCATCAGCAGTTTTGAAGGATATGACATCAAACATTAAGAAAATCTAGTTAACCCTACTCATTTCTTCTTTTAAGAAGGAGTTAAAACTGAAGAATCACGAGTGAAGTAATGTTTTTGGTGGTGTTTTCATTTGAAAAAGATAAGCTTTAAAGATTCCGGATTAAAATATGCTCTAAGCCCCTATGAGAAACCTGTGGCTTATGTAGAGCCTGGAGAAACCCTCATAGTGGAAGTTGAGGATGCCTCCTCTGGGCAAATGAGAAAGGCAAGCGATGTAAGAGATAGAGATGCTGTTCCATTTGGAAATCCAGTAGTTGAACCCATATACGTTGAAGGGGCGAATCCTGGCGATGCAATTACGGTGACGATAGAGGATATTAAGCCGACAATAGCGCAGGGTGCAATATATTTTTCTGAATTTAACGAAAGGTACCTCGCTGAAGTCCCCATATTAAAGTTTGTGAGATCAACATTCCCCCATGTAAAACGAAAATATGCAAGATAAAAAATGTCTAGTTGGTTTGGTTGATTCATAGAAGTCTAAGTTTACTGTAGATTGAAAGGGCTCTCTTTATTTGCCTGATAACTTTGCCTCCCTAATCTTTATTGAGGGGAAGAAATGTCCCTTCCCGAATGTTCGCCCCTCTTTAGATATTAGTTCAATATTTTCTAGAAGATTTAATATGTGCCCGCCGATCATTAAGTTTTTAACCGGATGCTTCTTTTCACCGTTTTCTATAAGAAAGCCTTCATCAATCGTTGTCGAAATTTCTCCAGAAACCATATTCGGCATAAAAGAGGCGCCAATAACCAGGATGCCCCTCTTAGTTTCACTAATCATTTCATCTATTGCGCTATCGCCAGGACTAACTCTAATATTACTTGGACCGGCGCCCACGTTTCCTCTATAACCTCCCCTAATGGCATGTCCGGTTGATTCAACATTCATTATGCCAGCAGAATAGTAGTTATGGAGAAAGGTTAATACAACACCCCGATCTACAACCTTTAAAGGTCTTTTTGGCACACCTTCCCCATCATATGTGCTACTCGCCACGGCTCCTGGGATTGTTCCATCATCCATTATCTCAAGAATCTCTGGCCCTATGCTCTTACCTAATAATCTAGATGCGAAAGTTCTCCCCTTAACCGCCGGCTCACCAGATAAGGCTAGTAGTAAACTGGAGAAAAGCGAACTAGCCGACTCAGGCGATAATATTATGGGCAGGGAACCGCTTTCAATCTTCTTCGAGCCGAACTGCTCTATAGCCTTTTCAGCCGCCTTTTTACCTATCTTCCATGGATCTATTTCAGCTAGTGATATACCATAATCAAACTCATAAGAGCTTCCAACATCGTCTCCTCTCCTGTAAACGGGCTGTATATACGCTGAGGCGACGGTTTTCTCAATCTCGACAGAAACGCCGGTGGAAGTCATTAAGCACGCCCTGCCATAATTCGCATTAAAGCCTCCATGATACATTCCGTCCCTTCGAACACTTTCAGCAGAATCTATCATATCCTTTGGGATCCTAATTGCATCATCCAGCGTTAAACTAACTATTTCTTTATCACATAAGCCAGGGACCTCGGGGGCCTTTGATGGGCCCGGTATACCCCTAAAGTATGGATCCGGCTGCGAAACTCTGGCGAAGCTGACTGCTCGTTTAACGGTTGCTTCTATATCTGCTTCCTCCAAGCTTTGGGAATAGGCTATCCCCATACCCTTATTCTTAAAGGCCCTTACACCTATCCCAATATCTGTGCGTGACGATGCCTCATTAATGCCCCTTCCCATGATGCTGATGCGGAGGGATCTAATATAAGATGCGGATACATCATAAAAGTCCACATCAAATTTAGAAAGCATACGTATGGCTTTTTCTACGGGCGTAACTAAATCAATTTTCTCCATCATCTTCTCCCACCGACAACTATATTCTCTATCCTAAAGTGTGGAGCGCCGGCATCAACATACATGCTTTGGTTGGATTTACCGCACATACCCGGCATCTCTATTCTTAAGTCCTTTCCAACTGCAGTCACATTTTTTAAGGCTTCGAGCGTTAAGCCGCTTATAGCTACGTCCCGTAAATGCTCCGTTAGCTCTCCCTTCTCTATTAGCCAGCCCTCTTCAACTTTACAGGTGAATTGGCCTTTTTGAGACTCAACATAACCATATTGAGATCCCGACAAATAAACACCATAATCGATGTCTTCAAGAATCTCCTCAAGCGTCATATCTCCAGGCGCCAAATAAGTATTTGACATACGTACAATGGGTGGATGATGATGTGACTGAGCCCTAGCACTTCCTTCAGGCTCACCGCCAAGCTTGGCAGCGGATTCAAGTGAATGTAGGAAGCCAACTAAAACCCCATTCTTTATTAGCAGATGAGGCTTAGCTTTAGTTCCTTCATGGTCATAGATGAAATGTCCATAATGATTTTTTGTTGGATCGTCGATTATTGTCACAAGATCACTCCCTATTTTGTGTCCCATCTTATCAGATATTATTGAATGGCCGCTAAACACTAAATCTCCCTCACTATTATGTCCTATAGCCTCATGAACAAATAAGCCGCCAACCTTCGGGTCGACAACAACAGTGTGCGTTCCCCTTGGAGGAGGATGAGCGCTAAGTAGATTAACTGCTCTCTTAGCTGTCTTCAGAGAGAAGTCCTCCGCTTTGATGTCTTCGATTAACTCATAGCCAGCAACATTCCCAATGGACTCGAAGCTCTCCTGCATATTTGCGCCCTCTTTAGCTATAACCCTACAATATACTCGTGTTCTAGGGGTTACTTCCTCAATTAATGTTCCAAAGGAATTGCATACTATAACTTTTGTTACAACATCTCTATAGATAATAAAAGTATCTTTAACTCTGTCACTAAAGTTTCTTGCATATCGCTCTAACTCAAGTACTCTCTTAACTTTTTCTTCTGGACTTACATCTTCCGGATTTATTTTAACATCATGTATGATGGAATCTGATGACGGTTTAACCTCCACTATTCTTGCTTCTTCCCCAGTATGTGCCGTTATAGATTTTGCGCCGCTTATAGCATCTTCTAAAGCTTTCTTAATATCCTGCTTTGTAGGTATGTTCGTTGAAGCGAAACCCCATCGTCCGTTAACTATAACTCTCACGCCAACGCCCCTTAAAATTCCAGCGCTTAGCGCTCTTGCAACCCCGTTCTCAACACTTATGCTGTTGCTTCTCTCCTCAAAATATCTTACCTCGCAGAAGCTTGCTCCTCTGTTAAGTCCGTCCTCAACAATAAAACTGAGAAGATCCTTCAACCCATCACCAACCTACAAACCGCATTTAATGAAGAGTAAGTAAACAATTAAATATTATGCTCTTTCCCTTTATTTCCTTGGTAATATTTTAGTTCACTCACATCTCTATAGTTTTTATATTTTAGGGTTTAACCACAATTCTTCCTCCCTTATAATGAACTATTTGATCTGGTTTTGCTCCCTTTAACCCTACTCCATGCCTCTCTTCAACCCATACCACATGAAACGTCTTTTCCCTCGGCGTATCTAAGTAATTTCTAACTTTTTCATCTATCACTAACTTTTGTTCTTTATCTCTCCATTCCAGATGAATTAAATTGTATTCGCCCCTCTCATAACCATACGTTTCGCCGTCATCCTCATATATAATGAATGATCCGTCAGCACCCCGATATATTCTAAGTTCTATTGGATCCATGGGTTTTTCCATTACGTACTGGAGTTGAGGTCCCATAGGCACTATTGAACCCGCTCTAATATGGATTGGCAAAATATCTAAAGGCGTAGATCTCTCAATGTATTGTCCACCCTCTATTTTTTCACCAGTCCAGAAGTCATACCACCCGCCGGAAGTTTTCGGTAAATAGATTTTTCTACTTGGAATTTTGGGAAGAGTTACCGGACTTATCATTAATGCTGGACCAAACATGTACTGATCATCAATGTTAAGCACTTTCTGATCGTTTCTAAAGTCCATTATTAATGGCCGCATCATAGTATAGCCTTCAGATGTAACTTTCCATGCTACAGAATATATGTATGGTAGGAGCCTATACCTCAACTTAATGTACTTCACGAGTATTTTCTCAGCTTCTGGACCGAACATCCAAGGCTCCTTAGCATAGGTTGTTCCATGAACTCTAAAAATCGGACAGAACGCGCCCCACTGAAACCATCTTATGAAAATTTCTCTGTAGGATTCCGTCTCTGGGTTACCGCTAAAGAAGCCGCCTATATCCGTTGTCCAATAAGGTACGCCGGATATAGAAAAGTTTAAACCTGCAGGAATTTGTTCTCTGAGGACGCCCCAATCATGAAATATATCGCCTGACCATGTAACGGCTGAATATCTTTGTTGTCCTATGAATGATGAACGTGTAAGTATCACTACGCGCCTATCTGAAACATTACGTTGCCCCTCGTAGACCGCCCTAGTGGTCATGAGTGAGTAAGCATTAAGGTAGCGAGCTCCAGAGCCCATGGCTGTTTTAGTTGAGTGGAAAGGCGTGTAAAACGAGGCCCACCCAACTCCAGTTTCAGGCTCCGTTGCATCTAGCCACCATCCATCGAAACCTACATCAAAAAACGCCTTTTTAATGTACTTCCAATATAAATTCCTAGCCTTCTCATTAAATGGGTCGTAGCATCTCGTATTTGGACATATGTATCCTTTACTAAACATGTCCTTGTAGACTTCAGTGTCCAAGCCGAAATTAGGCCATATTGAGATTAATACACGCACATTAAGTGCATGTAAATCTTCAATCATTTCAGCTGGATCTGGATAATTTTCTTCATCAAATTTGAAAGCATTCCAGCCATATTTACCCCAATACTGCCAATCCTGGATTATAACGTCTATGGGGATTTTTCGCTCTCTAAACTTTTTGGCAGTTTCAACAATTTCCTTTTGGGACTTATACCTCTCCTTAGACTGCCAATAGCCATAAGCCCAAAGCGGCAATAGAGGAGTAGCCCCAGTTAACTCTCTGTATGATGCTATAACATCGTCAATGTTTGGTCCATAAATAAAATAGTAATCTATAATGTCGGCTACCTCAGACCACCACCTGAGCTTATTTCCCTCCCCGTCCCTGAAATTATCGATTCTCGTCATCGAGTAATTATCCCAGAGGATGCCGTAACCCTCACTGGATACTAAAAAGGGTATTGCTACATCCCAGTTTCTCTGAATAAGCGTAACAGTCCGCCCTTTATAATTGAAAATTCCAGGATGCTGACCTAAACCATAAAAACCTTCATTATCAGAAACTAAAAATACTTGTTCTACATGGTAAGTCTTCTCTTCAGCTATCTTTACTGGAATCGCCGACCTAAATTTTTCTTTAAGAATTGTTCCTCCCAAAGAATCCTTAAATTCCACTAGTCCAAAATTAAGATTAACAGTAGCGATAATCCTATCAGTTACCACCGATACTTCTTCGCCTCTCTCTTCCACCCTCCAATCTATTGGTTTTAATTCTCTTTTAATAACCGCTAAACTTACATCTTCCGGTGGAAACTCCGTAGGTGAATAAGTTACGCGAATAACATTGTTATCACATATCTGCAGTCTTAGTTTTCCTGAAGGCAGAAGATCAAATACTATTCCTTTTGAATCCTTTATGTATGACTTAACTTTATACATAAGCTTCCCTCAGGAACACTAATTATCAGTTTTACCATCTAGAACTTATAAAAATAAGCTAAAAAAGATGAATACGTTAGGGATGTAACGCTCTAAGAAAGCATATTTAATTAAACTTAAACATTTTAAAATACTCAAATTGGAGGAGGAATAAGTTTTCTCTTTATCGATGAAATTCTAGACCACTTAGCAAATTCTGGAGATGGCGGATCATTTTCATATAACCTTCTTCTATGAGCCTCAAGAAGAAGATTCTGTCTCCCCAGAAACTCCGCGGCGGTAAAAAGCTTATGACCCATATTTAACGCAACATTAGCTATAGGTTGCATGAAAATCTTCCAATTTCCATCTCGAAGTATGTGATGATCAAGAATAACTATCGGAACATGCTTAACAATAGCTTCCAGATTTTTTATTGCTAGGTCTACACTTTTCTGATCTATCCTAAAGCCAACAAGATAGGTTGGTGGACCCCCTATAATTGCTAGTTGAGGTCTCTCATTAATAATAAAATTAAGAGTTCTGTATGATATGGGGCCTTGAATATCCGGTGCGAAGAGAACGCATTCGTCTCCATATCTTATCGTTGCCATTATAACCCATCCCAAGTCTGAACCTTCTGGACCATGAAAAACGGGCTTAGAAAACGAAATAATTGTTCTTCCGAAGGTAAATGTTCTTCCATCCGCAACTTCAAATCTCCTAGCATGCTTACCGCTTGTTTTCTCAAATATCCATCCCCGTCGTCTTTGACTAAAGTTTGCATGATCCCTATAGTTTTTAACTAAAACTATTTTTCCTCGATAGATTTTTTCAGCTATTTCCGCTGAACACCAGTTATAGGCCCAATCAGTATAGGATGGCGTATGGTGATCAAAATGGTAGTGGCTGACAGTTATAACATCGGCTTTTTCAGCAAATCTAATTATGGCTTCACGTCTATTCTTAATTGCTTCATATTCTCTTGGATGAGGTGAAAAACCAAAGCGAATGGGGCCAAGTGAAACACCGGCGTCCAATAAGATCCTGATATCCGGGGTTTCAATATAAGTGCACATGGATCTAACGCCTAAACTCTCAAAAGCGATAGGTAAAACTTTTATTTCTCTAGGCTTGCTCATTTAAGCACCATGCTAACATGAGTAATTTTTAAATGAAAAATGAAAATAAGACTTATTTAATATTCTCTTTTCTCGTGGGAAATAGGTCTTAGACGTCTTCTCCTTGAATACAAAAATTATCTAATTTAAGATGCCGCATTATGCTATTGTTCAATAAATTTTTTGTTGTAAGGTGGGTTCCACACTCAAGATCTACATCACAGACAAAACGAAACTCAGAAGGGTCAGACCTGTCATCACCCACCCAGCAATATTCTTAAATCGGTCTCATATTTAAGTGCATTCATGAAAAACTGAATTAGAAAGACCATAAAACCCATACCTTTACCTTAATAAGGAAGATCCGTTAATAGGAATATTATTGGCTGGTGTGCGTAATGCCCTATTGTCCCCACTGCGGTATGAAAATCCCAGAGGAGAAAGATGCTAAATTCTGTCCAAATTGCGGTGCATCTATACCCCGTCGTAAAATTGAAAAAAGAAGAATTGCTTTAATTGGTACTCTACAGGATCGGATGATAGTTTTCTTAATCGTTTTTATGCTTTGCATAATTGTAACCGTTATCGGTACTTTAGTGGGGGTTAAACCATCTGAAGCGCAAGATATAGTTCGAGAAATGAATAAGGTGGAGAATGCCGTGAAGGTTATAGGTGCCCAACTTATTTTCGGTAACAATCTCATGTATACGTTGGTAATGTTTGTTCCTGTTGCTGGTCCGGGCTTCGGATTTTACGTGCTCTATAATACTGGAAGAATTTTAGCGGCTTACGGAACAATTAGCGGAGTTAATCCTGTTTTCGCTTTTCTTTTTCTTTTCGCTTTTCCATTCACATGGATGGAGTACATATCCTATACGCTTGCAATTTCAGAAAGTCTATGGATGACTTATGCTTTAATAAAACGAAATTTTAAAAATGAGTTAATAACTATGTCCATTATAATTGTCATCTGTAATGTACTTCTGCTACTTGGCGCACTAATAGAGACAAGTTTAATGTCATTACATCTCTGAATCCTTCCAAAAAAGGATATAATGTATGAAACCGCTTTTATATTGATAATCTAAAATTTAATTAGGTGTTTGGCTTGGGCTATGAGATGTGGACTGAAAAGTATAGGCCGCGCACACTAGATGAAATAGTTGATCAGGAGGAAATAGTTAGCCGATTGAAAAGCTTTGTCGAAGCCAAAAATGTTCCTCATTGTATTTTCGCTGGGCCGCCTGGAACAGGAAAAACTACCGCAGCTCTTTGCTTAGCGCACGATCTCTATGGTGAAAATTACCGTGAGTATATAATGGAGCTTAATGCTAGCGATGAGAGAGGAATAAACGTTGTTAGGGAAACAGTTAAGACTTTCGCTAGGACTAGACCAATGGGGGAAATAACATTTAAAATACTTATTCTGGACGAAGCGGACAACATGACTGATGATGCGCAGCAAGCCTTGAGACGCACGATGGAACGCTACACTGAGACCGCTCGCTTCATACTCATAGCTAATTATAGCGGTAAAATAATTGAGCCTATACAATCACGCTGTGCGCCTTTCAGATTCACGTATTTACCTCGGGAAGCCGTAATTAAGAGAATAAAATATATCTGTGAAAGAGAGAACGTTGAAATTTTAGATGATGGAATAGAAGCTATACTGGAGATTAGCGAGGGAGACCTTAGAAGAACAATAAATATTCTCCAAACAGCTGCATCTGTTGGTAAGCCAATAAATGCTGAAATCGTTTACTCCGTCGTCGGCAGGGCTAATCCTCACGATGTTAGGGAGATGATGCTCACAGCCCTAAATGGAGACTTTCTCGTTGCAAGGGACAAGCTAAGAGAGCTGATACAAAAATATGGACTCTCCGGAGCTGACATAATAAGGCAAATCCATAATGAAATATTCCGATTGAATGTGCCGGACAAGTGGAAAGTTAAATTAGCGGATATAGCTGGCGAAATAGACTACAGATTAGTTCAGGGCGCAAACGAGGAAATTCAATTGAGTGCTTTACTCGCTAGACTCGTTGAAGCGGGCTACGAGATAAAGAAGGGACTATAAACCAGTGTATGGTGTCCTATATGGCTTCTAGAGTCGCATATATCCCATGGACCCAAAAATATAAGCCTAAATCCTTAGCGGAAGTTATAGGTAATAAGGAAGCTAAAAAGAGAATTCTTGATTGGATACGCCTGTGGAATAGGGGAATACCTGACAAAAGAGCAATATTTATTTATGGTCCGCCGGGCGTTGGGAAGACCGTAACAGTTGAGGCTCTAGCAAATGACTTAAATATGGAACTTATTGAGAGCGATGCCAGCAGCTATAGAACTGCAAGCGCTGTTAAACGTTTAGCCGGTAGGGCTTCTCAGTATGGTTCTCTCTTTGGAAGGAGAAAGCTCATACTTTTTGATGAATTAGATGGCGTAACTGGATCAGCGGACACTGGTGGACTTAGAGAAATAACCGAACTAATTAAAATAAGTAGAGTTCCAATAGTACTGATAGCGAATAACGCTTATGATCCAAGATTTGCAACCCTAAGAAAAGTTTGTCTTCTAATAGAATTCAAGAAACCATCCAAGACCGAAATTATGAAATATCTAGCTAAGATATGCACCAGAGAAGGAATAAATGCTGAGAAAGCCGCCTTAAGGTTCATAGCCGAAAGAAGCGGAGGCGATGTTAGATCAGCTATAAATGACCTTCAAGCATTAGCTCAGGGTAGAACTAAGCTAACATATGAAGATGTCTCTTGGCTTGCCCGTCGAGATCGCAAAGAGGAGATATTTAATGTTTTAAGAAGGATTTTCTATGCAAGAGACAGTTCAACTGCAAAGGCAGCTGTTAACATGGCTGATGTCGATCTAGATATGCTTTTTGAATGGATATATGAAAACATCCCATATCATATTAAGAATCCGTCAGAACTAGCCGTTGCAATGGATATGCTCTCAAGAGCTGATGTTTATCGAGGAAGAATTAAGAAAACTCAAGATTGGTCATTTATTAGATATGTTATAGACTTGATGACTGCTGGTGTAGCATCATCATGGAGTAGGAAGAGTCCAGGGTGGGTTCCATTTAGATTTCCAGGACGAATAAAAATGGCTTCTAGTTCAAAGAGGGAAAGAGAAATGCTTGCTGAAATAGGTAAGAGAATCGGAAGGAAATGTCATATATCATCTTCACGAGCGATAAAAGAGATTCTGCCCTATATTCGCGTAATGTTTCAAACAAATCCGAAAATAGCTAAGGGCATAGCTAAATGGTTAAATCTAAATAATGAGATGATTGCTTACATCTCTGGAGGAAAGATAAAGAGGTAATTCTCTATTTAGTTTTTAGGAATATTAGATAAAGTATTATTCACGTGCATGTTTTATTATATGCCCAACTTCTGGTAGTATTATCTCTTTTAATGCTAAAGACGCGCTGTGCGGTGAACCTGGTAGGCAAAATATGGCTTTTCCCTTCACTGTTCCAGCTATTGAACGTGTTAGAACAGCCGCTGAACCTATCTTTTGATAACTTAATGCTCTAAATATCTCTCCAAAGCCAGGCATCTCCTTCTCAAGAAGCGGCTGAATAGCCTCTATCGTTACATCTTTGGGGCTTATTCCAGTTCCACCGGAAGTTATTATAACGTCAACCTTACGTGATTTCAGAGCTCTCATAACAGCCCTCTGAATTTCCTCCCTATCATCTGTAACTATCTTCCGCATTGTTACCTTATGTCCATTACTTCTAAGAGTTTTAACTATTAAATCGCCTGTCAGATCATTTAGTTTCCCAGTTTTAACATATTCATTATAACGTGATGTACTACATGTGATAACCGCGAAGTTTAATCTTCTTGGCGCCTCAACTTTATGCTTGAATGTTGTTTCACTCACCTTTATTCTTCACCTTTCTAATCACCTGTATATTCCGAATTAACGTATACGGATACTGTCCTTTAGAATCTTTTTCATAAGCCTTAACCATATCCCAGATTGTTAGCAACGCCATGGCGGTTGCTACCAAAGCTTCCATTTCAACACCAGTTTGAGCTCTAGTTTTAACGGTAGACTTGACCTCTATAGTGTTCTCATCTAATATCTTCACGTTGATATCTACATTAGTTAATGGGATTGGATGACAGAGCGGTATAAGCATCGGCGTATTTTTAGCGGCTAGAACCCCAGCTACTTTAGCCGTGTATAAGGGATCACCCTTTTCGATCTTTCCTTCCTTAATCAATTTTATTGTTTCTGCTCTCAGCTTTATCTGCCCTTTTGCAGTAGCTTCACGAAAAACTTCCGGCTTTAATGTTACATCGATCATTGACATGCTTACGACACCCGAAGTACTTCTCATTGGCTCTCCTGTTGAGATCGTTGAAACTTTGAAATTTCCTCTTGAACTCTATCTATTTGCCTTAATAATTCCGATACTGCCTGCTCAAGATTTGATATTCGATGCTTTAAAATTTCCATATTTTTATTAAGAAATTCAAGCCTAGCGAAAACTGCATCTGGAACTGAAACCTTTGATATGTACTCTTTAGCCTCATAGACTTCTTTCAGTTTTAGAACTTCAAATATAGATTGAGATGGATTTTTGGCTATATCTTTAGCCATTTCAATAAATTCTTGGCTTTCAGTAACAGCTTTTCTCAATTGTTCTAAGGCTTGCTTAGAGCTATTAGGAGATAACTCAGCTGGTTTCTTAAGAATTTCTTCGAACGCATTTACAGGTTGCATGAACGCCTTAAATTTTCTTCTTATTGATGGGGCTCTGTCAGGCTTAAGGATAAGCATGCTCTCCCTAATTTCCTCTGTTACCTTCTTTATGGCGCCTATTATCTTCTCAGAGTTAGCCCATAAATCAGTTGGTAAAGCTTTTTCATAGAGAACATTAGCAAGTATCTCACTCGCTACTCTTTGAAGCAAATCTTCCAAGTGAGCTATTTTTGATTCTAACTCTTTAATCATCAATATGCATCACACGCACTAGAATTATTCTCCTTTCTCAAAGATAAAAATTTGCGTAGCCTCCTTTTTTGATTTTTGCCATACCCAACGAAAAGTATAATAAAAGGATACATCTCAGTATTCTGATGCATTTAAATATCTTTGAGGAAGGGAATGTTTATGGCAGTGTCAGGTGGTATACCAGTTTTAATATTAAAGGAAGGTTCAAGAAGAACTAGAGGCAGAGAAGCTCAACATAATAATATTATGGCTGCTAGGATTATTGCTGAGGCTGTTAGAACATCACTTGGCCCTAAAGGTATGGATAAGATGCTTGTTGACAGTCTTGGCGATGTTACAATAACTAACGATGGTAAGACTATTCTCGATGAGATGGAGGTTGAGCATCCAGCGGCTAAAATGATGGTTGAAGTTGCCAAAACCCAAGATGATGAAGTCGGTGATGGAACAACAAGCGTCGTTGTTGTGGCTGGAGAATTACTGACTAAGGCTGAGGAGCTCCTGAACAAAAACGTTCATCCAACTATCGTTATTGATGGCTACCGAAAGGCTGCTGACAAGGCTCTTGAGGTTCTTGAGAAGATAGCCATATCGGTTGATCCAACCGATAAAGAGTTTCTGAAGAAGGTTGCCATGACCTCCATGGCAAGCAAAATCGTATCCGAAAACCGCGAGCAATTAGCTGAAATAGCTGTTGATGCAGTTCTTCATGTGGCCCGAAAAGTTGGGGATCAATATAGAGTTGACTTGGACGACATACTTGTACAGAAAAAGCCTGGCGAATCAATAACTGATACAAAACTCATTAATGGCTTAATCATAGACAAAGAGGTTGTTCACCCAGGCATGCCTAAGCGCATTGAAAACGCTAAAATCGCTCTTTTGAACTGTCCGCTGGAGATTGAGAAGACTGAGTTTGATGCGAAGATTAACATTGAGACTCCGGAGCAGATGGAAGCCTTCCTAC
>CAZOWB010000004.1:0-15607 GCA_964583315.1 uncultured Candidatus Bathyarchaeia archaeon
GGATGTTTTTCACGATTCTCATTCCAGACGCGTAATAGATTCTTCTGGAAGCTCTTCAATGCTTGAGGTAGGCTTAACCCCTCGGATAGCTCCTTCATCATGTGCCAAAAGTAGATTTCACTGTCATTTAAACCTCTTACTTTAAGCTTCCAGTCACCTAGCAAATTTGCCATCTCATCGGGAATCATTATAACGCCATTATGAGCAAACAAATAGTTTTTATAGCCAAAAGGTTGTGAATTTTCAATCGAAATAATTCTCTCTTTCGGTAAACCCCTCGGATTGCTCGCCCGCCTAATATGAGCCACAACAATAGATGATTTAAGATCATTTACAACCATCTGAACCTTTTCATACTCCTCATAAATGGGTTTCTTGCTTTTAATAATCCTCAGAGAACCATTAACGTAAAAACCTATGCCCCAACCGTCACTTTGTAGTCTTGATGGATTAGCCCTGCTTTGAACATAAAGCGAACATGGATCTCCAAGTAAATACTTCGAAATAATGAAGGAGGAGGAATTAAGCGATAATATGCCAAGCAAGCGACACATAGCAATCAACCTGAAACTTACCTAATATCTTAATAATGAAGCATCAACTCAGAAATAACTTTAACTCTATTAAAATAATAATATATGCCTAACAAACTTAGTGAACGATTTTCGCCTTATTTTAGAAGACTTCCAGTAATTCCCACGTTTTCCTTCTACTTTCTCGTGCTTTAAAACAAACGACATTTAGTTAGATATTAAATGTTAAAATGTTAGAGAGTATATCATAATGTAGCGATATGTAGCGATAACCCTCCGGTTAGAGCGGAATACAAGCCTCTGATTTCCGCTTTAGATTCAATTCACAAAACAAGTAGCTACTCAAGTTAAGAGGGAACGCGGCTTGCATGAGTTAACTCTGACAGAAGCAGTATATTCTGGGACCCAAGTGTCCTCTGTCCTTGTTAAGCCCGCCTCAGCTGACTGTAATCTTTCATGTACTTACTGCTTTTACCTGCCTAAATCCAAGCTATACCCTGAAACCAAGATCCACAGGATGAGCGATAGCATTTTAAGGAATCTAATAGCACAAATGCTTTCGCTTGCGCCAGAGAAGGTATCATTCTGTTGGCAGGGAGGAGAACCCACACTTATGGGTTTAGATTTCTACAGGAGGGTTGTGCATTATCAACTCCTCTTCAAGTCTCCACTCCAGATAGTGGAAAATAGCCTACAAACTAACGGGACGCTCATAAATGAGGAGTGGGCTAAATTTCTGGCTGGATACGACTTCTTGGTTGGCGTGAGCTTAGATGGGCCTCGAGAAATTCATGATTATTACCGCAGAGGACGTGGTGGCTCGGGTTCATACGAAGATGTCATAAGATGCCTCAATATTCTTTCTAGGCATAATGTGAAATTCAACATATTAACTGTTCTTCACTCCCATAATGTTAAGGATCCTAGGGGGCTCTACAGGTTCCTGACGGATATGGGATTCAAGTATCTGCAGTTTATACCATGCGTAGAGAAGAGAAATGGGAAAATAGCAGAGTTTTCCATAACGCCTGAAGAGTACGGTGAATTCTTATGCGAAATCTTTGACGAATGGTTTAACGATGGATCTCCTAACACCTATGTGAGAGACTTTGAAGATATCCTAATATCCTATGTTACAGGAGAAGCTCCCAGCTGTATATTTGGGCGCACATGTGGACGATACATAGTGGTTGAGCATAATGGAGATGTTTATCCATGCGACTTTTACGTGGAGCGTAAATGGTTTCTGGGTAACATAATGAATGAACCAATAGAAAACATAATAAAGCGAAAGAAGTTCACGGAGTTTAAATATAGGAAAGCTAGACTCGCCAAGAAATGCAAGGATTGCAAGTGGCTAAAATACTGCAATGCAGGATGTCCAAGACACTGGGAAATTCTAGACTTTACTCAGAACTACTTCTGCCAATCATATAAGACCTTCTTTGAATACAGCCATGAAAAATTCATGAAGCTCAAGAATAAGGTATCTTCAAAATATTTTAGATTCGCATCTAATTAAACCAATTTTCCATTTTTAGCCGTGAGGGAATGGATCAAGTTCATGCGGTTCATAAGATCTCGGAGGCGTAACTATAGCTCCTGGCGGCGGAGCCACAAACCCCTGAACTAGTAATGGATCTCCCGTTTTCTTCATCCACAAGTAGAGTCTCGAACGCATATCTTTCAGCACATCCAAATAATTTGGATCCTCAGCTAAATTCTCTCTTTCAAGCGGATCTTTATGTAGATCAAAAAGCATTTCAGCGGGCCTAGGTTTTTCGAAGTATCCATATCTGCGAACAACCTCTTTAGATAGTCCAGGATCAACGTTTGGGGGAAACCAGAATGGTCTCCACTCGAAACTTTTAATGTACTTGTATCTTTCATTTCTAATGCCTCTCATAGGATCGTAGGCTGCATGATATGTAAGTTCAAAATAGATTTCTTGATGGAGCTTATCCGCCTCATTTTTTAAAAGCGGAAGCATGCTTCTGCCTTGAATGGAAGAAGGAATTGGTATGTTGCATATCTCCAGTATGGTGGGCATAAAATCCACATTAGACAATAGGGCATCTATCTTCTTTCCGCCTCTAAATGGTTCTGGACCGCACATTAGTAAGGCCGTCTCGATTCCAGGGTCGAAGAGTGTGGCCTTAGCTCCAGGGAATGCTATACCATGATCTGTGGTATAAATTAGGAGCGTATTGTCATTTAGGCCTAATTCTTCAACAGCGTCTAATATGAGTCCTATACTCTTGTCCATTCTGCGAACAAGCATATTCAAGCCTTCTATATCTTTTCTTATATCCGGTTCATCCGGCAGGTAAGGTAGAGGCTCAATCTTCTCTATTGGCCCCCCATAATATGGAAATGGTCTATGCGTCTCAGAGAATCCAACCATAATGAAAAACGGTTTTTTAGAATTATTCTTCAGAAAATCTAAGAGCATAGGTACAACATCTACGCATGAGTTGGTTTTGGGTTTAAAGACTTTTTGGTAACCTAGGGCATAGGGGTTTGGGGACTCATGCTGGAAGCCAAAAAGGCACGTTAAGTAACCATTTTCAGCGAGAATAGCCGGCAAGAGAATTTCGTCTCTGTTGAGCCTAAAGCCTCTATGGGTTAAGCCTATAAGTCCATGATTATGCGGATATCTGCCAGTCAGCAGAGATGCGCGGCTGGGACTACACTGTGGAGCCGTACAAAAGAATCTAGTGAAGATCACTCCATCTTTCGCCATTTTATCCAAACTTGGCGTTTTAACCCGTCTACCATAGCATCCTAGATGTTTACCCGTATCATGAGATATAATCACGATAATATTCGTCTTTTCTCTTTCCGGCATCTACATGCCCTCACTTAGCTACCAACATTTAACAGTCTTGCCCTTATCAATCAGTAGTTGAGAATCTACCGCTCATTTAAGATTAATTCTAAAGTTCTTAACTTTGAAATTTTCAGTTATTAACGTATTTTAGGACCATATGGGACAAGAGCGACAGTGGGGTATGGATCAAATATTATGTCATCGGTTTTCTCGCACCACCTCCACATCTCCTTTATCAGTTCCATCTTTATGTCCTCATATTTTGGATCCATGGCTAAATTTTTCATTTCATAAGGATCCTCCTTAAGATCATAAAGTTCATCAAAGTCGAAGCCATTAAAGACGTACTTGAAACGATTATTGCGAATGATTCGCTGAGTATAATAGTATTCTGTGCCTAAGAATTGGCCGAAGAAGCTTTTCGGCCAGTCCTTAGGGCTTTCTCCATGAAATATCTGGAGAAGGGATCTGCCATGACATGGCTCCATCATTTCGGCTCCAGCTATTTCGCAGAAGGTTGGAGCAAAGTCGCAGAGTGTTACAAACTCTGAGCAAGTGGAACCCGGCTTTATTACCTGAGGCCACCTAACTATCATGGGTATTCTATAGCTTTCCTCGAAGGGCATAATGCCCTTAAGGAAGAGACCGTGTCCGCCTACTTGATCTCCATGATCGGATGTAAAAAGGACCAAGGTATTATCCTCAACGCCGGAATCCTCTAGGGCATCAAGCAGGAGGCCAACTATATCATCGGTCATTGTGCATAATCCCCAATAGTGGGCGATGGCCTCCCTCACCTGCTTTTCGCTTAGCTGCGACCACAATTGCTCCCTCATCCTTCGGTAAATTGCGGGTTTATCCTCCATAGTATCATGATAGTTTTCCGGAAGCGGAACATCTTCGGGATCATACATGCTTGCATAGGGTTCAACCACAATGTACGGGTCATGTATCTCAGTAAGCCCAACAAATATGACCCAAGGCTTAGACCCTTTAGAAAGCCTTTTAATCTCCTTTACAGCTATATTACCCCTCCTAAAATCCATCATGTCTTCAAGCTTACCCAGCTTTGTACCATAAAGAATATAGTCGGGCCATCCTTCCCGTTTTATAATGGTGTATCTCCTAAGGTTTTTTGGCGGCTCCCGCTGAATTTGCCTATGCCAGAGAATTTTCCTTCGTCCAGGCGCTGGATAACCTACTGGACCAGAGTCTGCCCCCTCGGGAATGTGCCAGCCATAATAAACTGGACCTCTTTCTCCTGAAACATGCCATTTCCCAATATATGAGAGATTATAGCCTGCCTCTTTCAGGTGCTCTGAGAATAATTTTATTCCCTCAAATAGTCCAGAATGAATCACAGGTAAACTATGGTAATTGTTGTACATTCCATGCGCCGTTGGATAAAGTCCTGTAAAGAATGATGCCCTAGCTGGAGCGCATAGAGCTGTAGGTGTATAACCTAATTCGAATCGCATTCCTTCTTTAGCAAGCCTCTCTTTAACATTAGGCATTCGACAAGGGGAATCCGAATCGACGGTGCGTCCCTGCTGATGCTCAGTCATAATAATGAGAATGTTAGGTCTGTCCTTAATGTTAAACATACAATTCCCCTCCCGAAAATCTCTCACATTATCCTCCTCTGGGAGGAAATTTATCATATTCCCATTTTTCCACTGGTAATCCAGTCTCATACAGGAGTACACGCGGCAGATATCCATCATCACGTCGAGGACGCGTCTTGCCGCTTCCATTCCATCCCATGCGCCATACCTTCTTCCATGGTCTCCGCTCCCATACTGGTCCTCGGAAAACATCTCTTGTTTCATCCATCCACTCAAGTAGTCTATCATGGAGGAAATCTCGGATTTCCGCATGTTCCTGCGAATTTATGAGATTTCTCATCTCCTGTGGATCAGATTTAAGGTCGTAGAGTTCATCCGTATATAACAGATTTATTACAAGCTTGTATCTGCCATCAAATATGCATCGGATTGGCTGAAAGCCTCCCCAACTATCATGGTTTATTTCGTATCTAGTGAACTCCATGAAAACATATTCATTCGGCTTTATCTCTGGGTTAAGGAGTGTTTGAAGAATACTTTTCCCTTCTATAAAGGGTGGAATCTTGAGTCCTGCTACTTCAAGCAATGTTGGAACTATATTTATGTGCGAGATAGGATGGTCACATATAACGCTTCTCGGTATGCGATCTCTCCATCTAACAATGAATGGTATTCTCGTTATTTCCTCATACATTGCAGGACCCTTAGAGTTAAGTCTGTGAGCGCCCAATGGAGTTCCATGGTCCGAAGTGAATATGACTAGTGCATCCGGCGCATATTCATCAATTGCTTCGAGAACTCTCCCAATTTCATAGTCAACAAAGCTATTGCATCCAAAGTACATCGGGTTTTTCAAGGTTTTTCTATCTTTAGGCAGATTGGCATATTCAGCCCATTCCCTTTGGTGTTGGGGTTTGTCTATTAAGGGATCCTGCGCATTTTCACCTAAAGGATATTCGAAATCTATGAACATATCGCAGAATGGAGGTGGACAAACGCTTGGACCATGCGGTTCATCATAAGATACAACTAGGAAGAATGGAGATTTATCGCTGTATTCTTTTAAGAATTCAATTGCGCGGTTAGAGCATCTATGAGCCCAAGTGAAGTCTTCGGTTATCCCATACTTGTGCACATCTTCTGGAGTGCGCAGTTTTTGTCTCCAGAGTAATCGTTCCTCCACGGTTAGCTCCTCTAAATAGCATCTTCCGTCATACCAGTATTTAGGATCCCATCCTGGAGGGCATCTCCCATCATCGAAGTAGTCGGTTCCCGAAAGATGCCACTTCCCTACATAGGCTGTATGATACCCGTTGTCTCGGAGTCTTTCACCAATGGTCTTTATGTTTGCGCCAAGAGGAATATTATTGGCGAGTACACCGTTTGTATGAGGGTAGGTGCCCGTAAGAATAGATGATCTAGCAGGACCACATACAGGACAGCAGGTGTAAGCCTTGTCGAATCTGATGCCTTCAGCCGCCAATCTGTCCAAGTTCGATGTCTTCATCTCAGGTCTGCCATAACAACCTATTACATTAACGCCTTGCGTGTCAGTCATGATGAGAATAATATTAGGTTTTCTTGGCATGATAAAGCCTAGTTTTCCCTCGATATATTAAATTTTTGGGAAATGTTTATCATCTCAGTTTTCTTTAAAAGGATTGGTAAATCTTTTATTAGGAGATGAAACAAAAATCTTCTGAATTCTAAAATTAGTATTTGGGAAGATTCGAAATGTTAGGTGATGATAATTACGTATTGGCTTTAGATGAAGGAACAACCAGTGCAAGAGCCATAATTTTTGATAAAGAATCCAAAATTCTAGGTTCAGGTCAGTATAAATTTTCACAAATATATCCTAGACCCGGCTGGGTTGAACATGACCCGGAGGAGATTTGGAGAGCGCAAATAAAAGCCATTAGAGATGCTCTTAGAAATACCCATAGAGAATCTAATAGGATAGCGGCTATAGGGGTAACCAATCAGAGGGAAACCACAATTCTCTGGGATAAATCAACAGGTAAACCAGCGTATAATGCCATAGTGTGGCAGTGCCGGAGAACCGCAGATATGGTTGAGGAACTAAAAAAGAATTATGGAGACCTATTTAAATCAAAGACCGGGTTGGTTCCAGACTCATATTTTTCCGGTCCTAAAATCAAATGGCTTTTGGATAATATTCCTAAAATAAGGGAAAAGGCGTCTAGGGGCGAAGTATTGTTTGGCACCATCGACTCCTTTCTCATCTGGAAGCTTACTGGTGGTAGAAAGCACATTATAGATTACAGCAATGCCTCTAGAACAATGATATTTAACATTCATAGATTGGATTGGGATGACGAACTATTGGAAATACTAGGGATTCCAGAAAAGATGTTGCCTGAACCCAGCCCCTCAAGCCACATTTACGGTTATACTGACCCCAAATTTTTTGGAGATAGCGTGCCAGTTTCGGGGGACGCAGGAGACCAGCAGGCAGCTCTTTTTGGACAGGCTGCTTTTAAGGAAGGAATGGCTAAATGCACATATGGAACCGGAAGCTTCTTACTTATGAATACCGGTAGCAAACTGCGTAAGTCTGAGAATCTACTGACAACGATCGCTTGGGGCATAGGTAAAGATGTAACCTATGCTCTAGAGGGAAGCATATTTATAGCCGGAGCCGCAATACAATGGCTTAAAGAGGCGCTGGGATTAATAAAAGATGCCTCTGAAACCGAGCGCTTAGCGTCATCAATTAAAAGCAATGAAGGAGTGTTTTTTGTGCCAGCGTTCGTTGGGCTTGGAGCCCCCTATTGGGACCAGTATGCTAGAGGTTTAATTATAGGATTAACTAGGGGTACAGGCAGACCTCACTTAGCTAGAGCAACACTCGAGGCAATAGCCTACTTGACGCGTGATGTCCTAGAAGAAATGAAAAAAGATACTAGCATGAATGTTAAGGAACTTAGGGTTGATGGTGGAGCTTCAAGAAATGACTTTCTTATGCAGCTTCAAGCGGATATACTGGGCTTAAAAGTTGTTAGACCATTAATCTCTGAAACCACCAGTTTGGGCGCAGCCTACCTAGCTGGCTTAGCTGTAGGATACTGGAGTAGCCTATCCGAGATAGCTTCTATGTGGAAAGCTGAAAGAATATTTGAGCCGAGGATATCTGCGGATAGTAGAGATAAACTATACAAGGTTTGGAGGAAAGCCGTTGAGAGAGCGATCGGCTGGGCTAAAATTCTAAGAGAAGCTGGCCTCGAATAGAGGAAGGGGATTCTATGGCTAATTTGATCCGTGTAGCCATAGTGGGAGCGGGGGTTGTTGGAGCCAGCATAGCTAGGGCTCTGTCAAGATTTGAGAATTTTGAGGTTCACTTATTGGAGAAAGAAGTTGATGTAGGATGGGGAGTTAGTAAGGCTAATACTGGAATAATCCATGCGGGTTATGATGATGAGCCTGAATTATATCCTCTTAGGGCTAAATTATGTGTTGAAGGAAATAGGATATGGCATAAATGGGTTAAGGAGCTCGACATCCCTATTAGGTGGTGTGGTTCACTAGTTCTAGCCTTCAACGAGGAGGAGATAGAGGTTCTTAAAGATCTTTTCAATAGAGGAGTTAGAAATGGCGTTCAAGATCTGAGGATTATTGAGGCTGACGAAATAAGACTTTTAGAACCTAATGCATCAAAGAATGCTTTAGCAGGCCTCTGGGCTCCAACGGCAGGTCAAATATCTCCGTGGGACGCTGTTTTCGCTCTAGTTGAGAATAGCATAGCAAATGGTGTCAAATTGCATTTGGCCACTGAAGTTAAAGGCGTCAGAGTTGAAAGAGAACGTGTTTTAGGATTAGAAACTAACAGATCATTTTTTGAGGTTGATTGGGTTATTAATGCAGCCGGGTTATATGCTGATAAAATAGCGAGAATGGCTGGTGTTGGCGGCTATCATATAAAGCCTAGAAAAGGCGAATACTTAATATTTGATAGGGACGCTGAGCCTAAAGTTAATAAAATACTCTTTCCAGTGCCAACACCTATTTCTAAGGGCGTAGTAGTGACAACAACTGTTGATGGAAACCTCATGATTGGACCTAACGCTCAAGATTTAACTGAGGAGCAAAAAGAGGATAAAAGCAATACACGTGAGGGACTGGAATTCGTTTGGTCTTCAGCCTCCAAGCTCGTAGAGAAGCTCCCGCCCAAAAATAAGATTATACGATTCTTTGCCGGCTTAAGACCTGAACCCACAGGAGGAGACTTCATAATTAAAAAATATGAAGAAGTCTTCGGCTTTATAGATGCCGCGGGCACACGTTCACCAGGCCTAACCTCAGCTCCGGCAATAGCCAACATGGTTCTAGACATTCTAAAATCAAGCCTCGATATAGAGCTTAAGCCCAAAGAAAAATGGAATCCATATAGAAGGCGTATAAAGAGATTCTCTGAGCTCACGTTAGATGAAAGAAGCAGACTCATAAATGAGGAGCCAAGATATGGGCGCATTATTTGCACAGATGAAATGGTGACCGAAATGGAGATTGTAGAAGCAATTAGGAGAGGGGCAACAACCATAGACGGCGTCAAATTCAGAACAAGAGCATGCATGGGCAAATGCCAAGGTTCCTCATGCATGTATAAGGTTGCAGTGATAATATCCAGGGAGCTCGGCATACCCCTCTGGAAAGTTTCAATTAGGGGACCTGGAACCGAGATAGGCATAGGCGACGTAAAGGCTCTTTTATCAGGGGAAAAAGAGGAGCCTGGAGAATATGAAAAGAAAATGTGATCTTGCAGTTATAGGCGGCGGTCCATCTGGGCTTGTAGCCGCAATCAAATCATGGAATCTAGGTGTTAAAGCCGTTGTTCTCATACACGAAAACGATATTTTAGGCGGGGTTCTACCGCAATGTATACATACGGGTTTTGGACTCCACTATTTTGGCGAAGATTTAACTGGGCCTGAATTTGCAGCTAAGCTCGTGGAGCAACTTAAGAACACGGAGGTTGAGGTTCTAAATGGAGCCTACGCATCTCAACTCCAGGTTGAGTCCCGTAATCTAAAGAGAATCTATGGCTATAGATTTGGAGAAGCCTTTGAAATCGAGTCTAAGGCGGTTATATATGCGGCTGGCTGTAGAGAAAGAAGCCGCTTTGAAGTCGGTATATTAGGCGATAGGCCGGCTGGAGTCTACACCGCCGGCGAAGCCCAAACGCTCATGGATATTTATGGAATTTTACCTGGCAGTGAAATAGTTATAGTTGGTTCCGGTGATGTAGGCTTAATAATGGCTAGAAGGTTCGCTTTAGAGGGAGCTAAAGTTAAGGCCGTTGTTGAAATAATGCCCTATCCCGGAGGATTAACACGTAACGTTGTTCAATGCCTAGAGGATTTCAACATACCCCTATACTTAAGGCATTCAGTAGTCGAAATTAAAGGTTTAAGAAGGGTTGAATCCGTTAAACTCGTTAGAGTGGATGAAAATCTTAACCCCATACCAAATACGGATTTTGAAATAAAATGCGATGCTGTAATTTTGGCGGTGGGTCTCAAACCCAAAAGTGAATTACTTGCCAAAGCTGGTGCGCTCATAGACGACGCTACTGGAGGCCCAATAGTAAATGACTGGCTTGAAACAACTCTTCCAGGAGTTTTCGCCGCTGGCAACGTGCTCGTAGTTAATGATCTAGTTGATTATGCAGCTGAGCAGGGTGAGCGTGCCGCCGAATCAGCCGCTAAATTCATACTTGAAGGAAAATTGCCCCTAGCTAAACTTAAATCAGTAGTTCCAGGACGTAATGTAAGGCTTATTGTTCCTCAGTTAGTAAGTTGCCTTCAGGACGTTGTTTTTTATGGACGTGTTAGAAAACCTGAAGAAAATGTTCTAGTGCGATTCGAGGAGATCAATCGCTTCTTCAAGTTACCTGCAGTCAGACCGCCTGAAATGTTCAGATTTAAGATTCCAGCGAAGGATCTCTCAAGAATTCACGGCGAAAAACTAACCATTAATATTATGGAGGTGTGAGCTATGGAAGTCTCAGAGAAATCAGGCGCCCGCACTCTAAAGCTCACATGTATAGTATGTCCATTGGGATGTAAACTTAAATTGCTAGTGAAGGACTCTAAAGTGCTTTCAATTGAGGGAAACAGATGTCCACGAGGAATCCTCTTCGCTCAGAGTGAAATTAATCCTAGGCGTACACTCATAACCGTCCTTAAGGTTGATGGGGGCAACTTACCGGTTGTCTCCGCTAAGACATCTAAGCCCATACCTAAAGACCTGATATCTGAAGCCATGAAAACCCTATCAAAAGTTATTGTTAAAGCTCCCATCAAAATAGGCGACGTTATAGTTAAAAATCTTTTAGGTTTAAAAGTTGATGTTATAGCTACGAGAAATGTTGAAAAACAAGCGAAATTACGAAATTAAAGCAAAACTTTTATTTATTCTTTTATATCCTTGATTGAGGCTGATATTTAATTATGTTGAGAACAAATGTTAAGAAACTTGTGAAGATTTCCGTTATGGGTGAAGTTTCAAGTCCTATTTTTAGACGATCAGCCTACAGAATTTCTTCAAATGGAAGACCTCTTGTGCTTCCAGGAGTTGGGGGAATAACCTATAATGTCCGTGTAGGAGACTTAGCCGTAGGCTGGGCGGCTGATCATGTTGAGCCGGGCGTAAGCGTTAAAAATAAGGAGAGTGAAGACGCTAATAGAGCTTTAAATGTTTTAGCATGCGTAGGAAATGAAGCCATAGTTGTTTCAGGCGACGCTAAAGGCGATAAAGGCGTCGTAACCGGAAAGCATGGTGGAATAGAGCATATTCTCGTAGATTTCCCGCCAGAAACCTTGGAAAAGCTGTTAATAGGCGATAAAATCCTCATAAAAGCCTTCGGTTTAGGCTTAGAGTTAATAGATTATCCCGAAATTAAGGTAATGAATATTGCCCCCCGCTTTCTTGAAGCGATTGAAATTAAACCCTTAGGTGACAAGATTGAGGTTCCGGTAACCCACATCATTCCAGCGTCAATCATGGGCTCCGGATTAGGTGCAAATCAAAGCTACTCTGGAGATTATGATATTCAGCTCTTCGACGAATCCGTAGTTAAGGAGTATGGGTTGGATGATCTGAGACTTGGCGATTTGGTGGCAATTCAGGACGCAGATAACTCTTATGGACGCATATATCTTAAGGGAGCGATCTCAATTGGAATAATTGTTCACTCTAACTGTGTAACCGCAGGGCATGGTCCGGGAGTAACAACTCTATTGGCCTCTAGAAGTGGGAAAATTGCTCCAAGAATTGATCCGGATGCGAACATAGCAAAGATTTTAGGTTTAAGAGACGACATGTAAACTTTAGTTAATTCACTTCTGTTGCTTTGCCTTTATATCTGTAAAATTTGGGTTAAAAATGGAATTTTAATATACATCCATACATAAATGGATGCTAATAGCATTGCAAGAGAGAGTAGAATAAAAAGATAATCTTTCTTTCCCATTTTAAGCACGTATATGTTGGTGCGTTTTTCAGATGCCCCCCAAGCTCTAGATTCCATTGCCTCCGCGAGCTCTAGACTTCTCCGTATGGCATTAACAATTAGCGGAATAAGAATAGGTATGTAATTCTTCACTCTCCTAATGAAGTTTCCACTCTCAAGTTCCAGTCCGCGTGCTCTTTGTGCATCTATTATTGTCTGCGCCTCCTCAGCTAAAACTGGAACAAAGCGTATCGCTGTTGTGAACGCAAAACAGAATTCGTAGGGTACACCGATTTGCTCCAGAGATAATCCAAGCATGTCTGGTGATGTTGTTAAAAAGAACAATGAGAATGATTCGATTAAAACAATAAAGCGGACAGTCATGGCTAAAGAATACTCTATGATGTAGGCGACTGAGGGATAATTCCCGTAAAAGTATAAGGAAATTATGTTCATCACGAAGATCAATGTTGCAAAGAAGATTGAACCCCTAATGAGGCGAAGCCATTCTCTCTTAACCTTAGCTATTATTACAAGCGGTATCTGCGAGAATAATAAAACTAGAAGCGGTATTAGCTGATTAAACAGCACTGCAATAACGAAGAGGACGCATACATAAATAAACTTAGCTCTCGGATCAATTCTATGTATAGGCGAAGAGATATTTCTAAATTTTAAGCCGTCAAATATGCTCATTTTTAGGTTCTCCCATTAATTCTTTCAAGAATTAAGCGCTTAGCTTCGTAAACGCCTATAACATTTCTTGGAAAGCCGAGATCATTAAGGTTCGTGAAAACCTGCGTTATCTCAGGGAGTATGAGCGATGACCTATTAATTAGCTCTGGATCAGTCAGTATTTCCCTGGTTTCTCCGTCGGCAATTATTCTTCCATTAGCCATTAAGATTACTCTAGGTTCGCATTCAACAACAAACTCTATATCATGAGTCACTATTATCACGGTTTTACCTTGCTGGTTCATTTGAATTATGAATTGGCGCAATCTCTCCTTCTGATAGCTGTCTTGACCTAGAGTTGGCTCATCAAGTATAATTATTTTAGGATCCCATGCCAGAACTGATGCGAGGGCAACCCTCTTTCTTTCTCCTCCACTAAGCATGAAGGGGGAAACCTTCCGATATTGAACTAAATCCAGAAGATTAAGTGCCCAATCAACCCTCTCCCTAATAATTTTCTCGTCAAATCCAAAATTTTTGAGAGCGAAAGAGATTTCATCCTCAACTGTTTCGCTAAACAGCTGATGATCCGGATTCTGAAATACGAAGCCGACTTTTCTGGATAATTTTGCTACACTAACTTGCCTTGTATCTACGCCATCGATGAGAACTCTGCCTTTAGTGGGCTTCAATAATCCATTAAAGTGCTTAACTAAAGTTGTTTTTCCAGCCCCATTCTGTCCCATTATTGCAACAAATTCGCCATCAGCAATTTTTAGAGAAACGCCTTTAAGGGCTTCAACGCCATTAGGGTAGGTGAAATAGACGTTTTCAACTTCTATCAAACATAAGCGCCTCCGCTATCAGCTGAGAAGCTTCCTCAGGGCTTAACGGAACCTTATTCAAGTTAACACCATCCTCCCTCAATGAAAGATATAACCTGACAACCTTGGGTATTCCAACACCGATTAGCTTCGTCTCCCTCTGCAGAAATATCCTCCTAGGCTCACCGTCTAAAACAATCCGCCCATCCCTCATAACTATCACACGGTTAGCGTATCTGCTTGCTAAATCCAACCTATGCTCCACAAGAATTATCGTTATGCCTAAATCTCTATTTAATTGATGAATCACCTCGAGAATGTTTTTCGCGCTTAACGGATCAAGGGATGAAGTTGGTTCATCAAGCACAATGATCTCCGGTTGCATTGCAAGAACAGATGCTATGGCAACACGTTGCTGTTGACCGCCTGAAAGTTCAAATGGGGCTCTATGCCTCAGTTCATATATGCCAGTAATCTTAAGCGCCCAATCAACCCTCCTACGAATTTCATCCCTTGGAACACCGAGATTCTCCAGCCCGAAGGCTACATCCTTCTCAACGGTTAAGGCGAAAAGCTGATTCTCCGGATTCTGGAAAACTAATCCTACATGTTTAGCTATCTCATAGATCGCATGCTTAGTTGTTTTTAATCCAGCAACGGTTAATTCGCCTTCAAGCTTGCCCCCGTAAAAGTGTGGTATAAGCCCGTTAAGACACCTACATATGGTTGTTTTTCCACATCCGCTTGGGCCGGTTAACAGAACAAATTCGCCCTTCTCTATCCTAAGATTTATGTTTTTGAATGCTGGTTTCTCAGCAAATGGATACGTGTAAGTTAGATCTCTAGCCTCAATTATCGCCAAGGTTTAGTTACACCTTAACTACTCTCATTTTAGAGTTATACTTAAAAATAGCGTAGATTGATACTGATAATTAAATTAAATGTTTGAATATTTAGAATTGTTTATATGCTGAATTCGACAAAAAGTTTTTTAAGCGCCCCGAAAAAATTGGGCAGCTGGTAGTCCCCTTGAAAATAACGTGGGAAAATGGCGTATATATTAAATATAAAGATACTAAAATCATCTTGGACCCTCAATCCAGACGTCTAGCTCGTGGAACCACTTTTATAACACATGCACACGCAGACCATTCGCGCGCCTTTAGAGTCAGCTATGCATCTAAGTTTTCCTCAGAGGAAACAATGAAGCTCGTATCTATAGAAGGCATCCAGGTCAGAAGGTGGCAACCTCTGGCAAAAAAGGAAAAAACGGTTATAGAGGATATTGAAGTAACATCACATCCATCAGGACATGTTTTGGGCTCCTACGAATTTGAAGTAACTACTCCTGACGGAACCGTCCTATTTACCGGTGACCTAAACACAAAGCATACAAGAACGGTTGACCCAGCTGAACCAGTTGAATGTGATATACTGATAATCGAATCAACTTTTGGTTCTCCAGATTTCATTTTTCCACCAGATGATCTTATTATCAGAGATATGATAACTTGGGCGAATAAGGTTCTAAGCGAAGGGAAAATTCCAGTTTTTCAAACCGATCCGCTTGGTAACGCTCAGGAAATAATACGTATTTTCAATGAAAACACAAGTATACCCGTAATTTCACACTGGAAAGTCTCAAAAATTAACAAAGTGTATGAATCTTACGGACATAAGATGAAATATATTGATATAAGAACTGAGGA
>CAZOWB010000005.1:0-15114 GCA_964583315.1 uncultured Candidatus Bathyarchaeia archaeon
TAATTAAGGATAAAGAGACTGCCCAAGCTTTAATTGAGGCACGGAGAGAGATACAAAACGCACTCCTACAGATATACTATCTCCAAGAGTATGTTAAGAGGCCTCCAAGAGATATACGCCTCCTAACTGTTGGAGGCGAAGTTGTGGCGGCTGCATACCGCTATGCAGCTAAGGGGGATTGGAGAACTAATGTGGCACGTGGGGGAAAAATGGAGCCCTGCCCAATTACTGATGAACTCGCTGAACTCGCTTTTAAGGCTTCTACGGCTGTTGGCGGCGGCGTGCTAGCCGTTGACTGTATGGAATCTCCTGAGGGAATTGTTGTTCATGAAGTTAATAATACTCCGGAGTTTAGAGGGTTATACTCGGCAACTAAGGTTGATATTCCTAAGAAGATTATTGAATACGCTATTAGGGTGCTGAAAAAATGAAAGTGGGTATTTTTGGCGCTTCCGGATATGTTGGCGGCGAACTTTTACGCCTTCTATTGGCGCATCCCAAAGTTGAGGTTGCCGCCGCGACATCAAACACCTACGCCAACGAATATATCCATAGAGTGCATCCAAATCTTAGGGGCCAAACAACACTTAAATTTATTAAGTCTGACCCATTTAAGGTAGCTGATCTATGTGACATACTCTTTGTGGCAACGCCGCATGGTGTTTCATCAACCTTTATACCGCAGCTTATTGACAGCGGCCTAAAAATAATTGATGCAAGCGCTGACTTCAGACTCAAAAATCCAGAAGATTATGTAAAATGGTATGGCTGGAAACACAGTAACCCGGATTTACTTAAAAAGGCTGTTTATGGATTACCAGAGTTACATCGTGAGGAAATAAAGAGAGCTCAGCTAGTAGCTGTCCCCGGTTGTATGGCTACAGCTGGCATATTGGCGCTAGCGCCAATAATTAAGTCTGATAAAATTGACAGAGATCGAATAGTCATCGATTTTAAGGTTGGTTCATCAGGCGCTGGTGCTAAGCCAACGCCTTCATCACATCACTCTGAGCATTACAGCGTTGTCAGACCATATAAGCCTGTTAGACATAGGCACACAGCTGAGATCGAGCAGGAGCTGAGTTCACTTTGCAATAAAAAGGTTAAAGTTGCTATGTCAGCCCACGCTGTTAACATGGTTAGGGGCATACTATCAACATGTCATGTTTTCTTGAAGGAACCTATGAAGCTAATTGATGTTTGGCGTCTATATAGAAAATTTTATGCTGGGGAACCATTCATCAGGTTTATTAGGGACACTAAAGGAGTTTTTAGGTATCCGGACCCAAAAATAGTTGTCGGCTCAAACTATTGCGATTTAGGCTTTGAAATAGATGATCATACAAACAGACTTGTTATTCTATCAGCAATTGATAACCTAATGAAAGGCGCTGCTGGAACAGCTGTTCAGGACATGAATATTATGTGTGGTTGGGATGAAAGAGAGGGCTTAAACTATTTTGCTCTTCACCCAGCTTAAATTTATTTCCCATAAATTAGGGGTGGAAGCCATGATAGTTTTGAAGGTTGGTGGAGACATATTCAGGAGGGGACTCAACGACTCTTTAGCTGAGGATATAAAAAAGGTTCTCGAGAAAGATAGAATAGTCATGGTTCATGGGGGAGGCGACGAAGTTACCGAAATCGCCGAAAAATTAGGTAAAAAACAAGTTTTTGTGACCTCGCCCGGAGGCATAAGAAGCAGATATACGGATAAGGAAACGGTGGAAATATACACCATGGTTATGGCTGGCAGAATAAACAAGGCGATTGTCAGATGGCTTCTAAGCAAGGGTTTATCAGCCGTCGGCCTATCAGGCATAGATGGGGCATTAATGATGGCGAAAAGAAAGAAAAGGCTCATTATAATTGATGAGAGAGGTAGAAGACGCATAATTGAAGGAGGCTTCACTGGCAAAATAATTAGGGTTAACTCTAAATTACTCAAGCTTCTTCTTGAATGCGGATATATTCCTGTTATCTCGCCAATAGCCATAGGTGAGGAAAACGAATACTTGAATGTTGACAGCGACAGAGCCGCCGGGCAAATAGCGGGAGCATTAAAAGCGGATAAGGTGATTTTCCTAACTGATGTTCCAGGCATACGCTTAGGCGAAAAATATGTAAATAAACTCTCTCTGAATGAGGCGAAGGATATTCTGCCTAAGATGGGGGCGGGCATGGATAAAAAAGTTATTGCCTCAATTGAGGCTTTAGAAGCAGGGGTTAAGGAGACTGTTATAGCCTCCGGCTTAATCGATAATCCTATATTAGCCGCTCTAAATGGATTAAATGGCACGGTGATAACCACTGAATGAAAGAGAACTAATTGCCATTGAGAACGCTTATTTAGCAAATGTTTACCAGAAGTTTCCGATATGCGCTGTTAGAGGAGAAGGGGCAATCCTCTACGATGTAAATGGAAAAGCCTATATAGACTGTATGGGGGGCTATGGCGTAAGCTTAGTTGGACACTGCCATCCGAAAATTGTTAAGGCTATAAAGGACCAATGCGAAAGGCTTATAGCGTGTCATGGATCCCTCTACAATGATAAGAGAGCTGAGCTCTTAGAGAAGCTCGCTAAGATAGCCCCCAACGGATTAAATAAAATTTTCTTATCTAATAGTGGGGCTGAAGCCGTTGAGTGTGCTATAAAGGCTGCTGTAAAATATACTGGTAAAAGCGAGATTATAAGTATGGTTAGAGGCTTCCACGGTAAGACCTTAGGCGCCCTATCAGCAACATGGAATCCAAAATACCGCCGATCATTCAAGCAGATTCTAAATCCAAACTTCAAATTTACACCCTTCGGTAAGCTTGACAGAGTCAGAGAAGCTATTACCGAGAATACCGCCGCAATAATTGTTGAGCCGATTCAAGGTGAAGGTGGCATCCACGTTCCACCCCAAGGTTTCCTAAATGGCTTAAGGAAAATCTGCAACGAGCATGAAATCGTGCTAATTTTCGATGAGGTTCAAACAGGCTTCGGACGCACCGGACGGATGTGGGCTTCAGAGCATTGGAATGTTACGCCGGACATACTTTGCGTCGCTAAAGCCATGGGTGGCGGTGTGCCAATAGCTGCAACAATCGCTAGAGAAGAAATTATGAACTCCCTTAAAGTTGGCGAGCATACGAGCACTTTTGGCGGAAATCCGCTTGCATGTGCAGCTGCATGCGCAACAATAGACGTAATAGTTGAGGAAAGACTTGTTGAGAGAGCCCGAAACCTAGGAGACAAATTTAAGAGGATTCTTCAAGAACTTGTGGATGAATTTAGGATTCTTAGGGAAGCACGTGGCTTAGGTTTAATGCTTGGGCTTGAAGCTAGAATAGACATCTATAACATATTGATGAGAGCTCTGGAAAAGGGTGTAATACTTTTGTATTCTGGTCGAAATGTAATCCGTTTTCTTCCCCCACTTATCATAGATATGGATCAACTTGAAAAAGTCGCTGAAGTACTTAGGGAGATCATTTCAGAAGAAGAGAGGAAAATTAAAGGCGCTAAATAAACTAACTATTTAAAGTGATTAGAATGGTTTATAATCAGAGTTACTCGGTGGATTTTCTTAAAAAAATGCTGGAGATTTATAGTCCGAGCGGAAAAGAAGAGAAAATAGCCCATTTTTTACTTAATGAACTTGAAAAAATAGGCTTTAAAAGAGTTTGGATGGATAAAGCTGGTAACGTTTACGGCGAAATCGGATCAGGCGCTCCAACAGTTCTCCTATGCGGGCATATGGATACTGTTCCAGGGTGGATACCGGTTAGGATTGAAGGCGAAATGCTTTTCGGCAGGGGGGCAGTGGATGCAAAATCCTCATTAGCTGCGATGATAATCGCCGCTTCAAACCTTAAACTAGAAATATCGAAAGGCAGGATTATAGTTGCATGCGTCGTTGATGAGGAAGGAAGGGGCAAAGGAATCAAGCAGCTCATACGCGAAAACGCTAATATCGACTATGCAATATTCGGCGAACCAAGTGGAATAAAAAATATAACGTTTGCATACAAAGGTCATCTCAAACTCAAGGTAACCTGTAGAACCGCAACTGGGCATGTAGGTGCCCAGCATATCTTGCCTAACGCTATTGAGAAAGGCTTTGAATTGTGGAATAGACTAAAAAATGTTTGCGAGCGGAAGTATAAGTCTCTGTTTGGAGTATTCTATTCGCTGACACCTACATTAGTTGGCATCTTAAGCCGCAGAACAACAGGTAGCATACCAGACATATGCACTTTAGACATTGATTTGAGGCTCCCGCCAACTATCAATTGTCAGAAAGCCATAAAAATCATCAGCGACCTAATTGAAGATTTCCTTAAAGAAAACTATGGATTAACAGTCAACTTTAAAGTTACTGGTAGAGTTGAGCCCTATGTAGCCAAGAGAGATACGATTGTTATAAAGGCTTTAAGAGAAGCGATTCTAGAGGAGACCGGCGAGAAGGCGAGATTGCTTAGAAAAACTGGAACAGGAGACATGAACATCTTTGGAGCCCGCTTCAAGATTCCGGTTGCAACTTATGGTCCCGGTGATTCTAGTTTAAGTCATACCCCCAATGAATATATAAGCATCCAAGAGTATTTGACGAGTATAAAAATCTATAAAAGAGCTGTGAAAAAAATCTTAGAAACGACGTGAAAGGTTATAAATGAGTAAATTTAAGGTTGGGAGTGCCCATAGATGATACCTATTTATGACGAGAACAGACCTTCTAAAAGGCCATATGTAAATTATATGCTAATAATTGCCAATGTGATAGTTTTCTTCTTCTTTTTTATACGAGGTTTCCGCGCTTTTAAAAAAGCAATTATAGAATATGGGGCCATTCCAGCTCTCATTTTAAGCGGTAAACGTCCGGAGACCCTTTTTACAAGCATGTTTATGCACGCAGACATATTACATTTGCTGGGAAACATGCTTTATCTTTGGGTTTTCGGAGATAATGTTGAAGATACGCTTGGACATGCAAAATATTTGATTTTTTATTTGGCTGGAGGCTTGTTTGCAGATTTAGCTCACATAGCATCAACACTCTTATCCCTCTATATCAGCCCAATTTACTATGTGATTGCTGATCTCTGGACGCCGGCTGTTGGAGCTTCAGGAGCGATCTCAGCGGTTTTAGGAGCATACATGCTCTTATATCCTAATGCTAGAATAAGAACGGTTGTATTCTATATTTTTATTACAATAATTAGCGTGCCAGCATACTATTATTTGGGTTTCTGGTTCATTTATCAGCTGCTTATGGGCATAATATCCTTAAGCGGCATCACATCAGGTGTAGCTTTTTGGGCACATATAGGCGGCTTCGTCTTTGGATTAATGATGGTGAAAGCTTTTGGCATTAAGCCTAAGAGAAAGGTTGCCGCCAAGGAAGAAAGAGCATACAAGCCTGTGCGACCCATCGTTGCTCCATGGGTTAGAACTCCGCTTGTAGATATTCATGTTGAGCCGGATAGGATTATTGTTATGGCTTATATGCCCGGTGTGGAGGAAGGCGACATAAGATTGTCCGTTTCTGAATGGGAGGTTATAATAGCTGCTGAGCATGAAGATGTGAGATTCTATAAGCATTTAGTGTTGCCGGTTCCTGTTATACCAAGAGTTGTAGATTTCACCTATAGAAATGGTGTGCTCAGTTTTACACTTTATAGGCTAATTCAGGAAATCTAAATTGTAACCTATGGGGAAGAGTTAAAAGGTTGAAGAGTTAACATTATTTTACTGGATTTGAAGACGCAATAGAGAAGATTTTTCTATAGCAAATGAAGAGAGGGATATGCTTGGCGGATTACCTAGTGTTTGCTTGTCCCAGATGTAAGCTAATTAGGTATGCTAGAGAGGGGCAGAAAACGGCTAAATGTCTGAGATGCGGCTACCAAATTCAAATAAACCCATATAGAATTAGAGTGTTGGCTAAGGCTAAGAACGTTAAAGAAGCCATTGAACTAGTTAAACTATTTAAAATTAAGGCAATTAAGAGGCATGTAGCCTCCTCATTCTAAAAATGTTTAACTAGGAGAGATTCTTATTGAAGGAGGAAAGGGTGAGAGCTAATGTCTGAAAAGAAGAATAGTGGGAGCGATAGAGTGCGTTTGATGGCTGATTTATTGAGGAGTGGCGCTACCCTAACCGATCTTTCATGTCCGATCTGCGCGTCGCCAATATTTAGGCTCAAAAGTGGTGAACTTTGGTGTGCTCAATGTCAGAAAAAGGTGGTGGTTGTTAGGGAAGAGGAGGAGGCTAGGGAAATTGAAGCTCTCTCAACGCTTAGCCAGGTTGAGACGACCTTATTAATGAAAATTTGGGAAATCAATGAAAAACTTAAGATTGAAGATGATCTTGAAGAAGTTCAGCACTTGAGTTCTATGATGTCCACTTTACTGGATAACCTCGAAAAAATAAGGAGAATTAGAAAACAAAAAGGAATGAGGGATGAAATTTAATAGGACTCTTGGAGTCTACGAGGGATTCCCAAACACCTATCATGGTGTTGCCAGACTCGAATTTAACGTTTCCTTAAGTGAACTCCAAATCGCTATTTTAAATGCATTATATAAGCTGAATGGTCGGAGAATAAATGGCAACCTAGCTGCATTAATTGGATCTAATGTGGATGTTATATTTGAGGCTGGAGTTGCTAATGGCTTAATATTTAATTACATTGATGAGGAAGAGCTAAAAGTTCTTTTTAGGGAAATTGCCAAGAAGGCTTTCAGCATACTCGACTTTTTTTGCATTATAAGATATTATATGCTTAGAAATGGAAGAAGAAGAGCCTTGAGGTTCGACTATTATTTCTTCAGGTTCATATTTGGTAACGAAGAATTTGAGGTTCAAGTATTTCATGAGAAAGGATTACAACGTATATCAGTAAAAGACCTCATAAAATTTTTAATAGAAAAAATAAATCTGGAATTGGCTAGAAAGGGAGGTTCTATAACGATTAAACATCTACAAGCTTACTGAACAATAAAATGTTAGAGTTTCAATTTTTCAAGAACAATTTTCTGAATATCCTGCGAAACTATTTCTATCGGACGGGTTCCATCAACAGGCACAAGTTCTCCAATTCTAACAAGTCTCATATAAATCTCGTAAACCTTCATCTGTATTTCCGGAAACTCCATCACTGATTTAATTCGTCTTCTCCTGCACCTCTCTATGATGATTTCTATTGGAACATCCAAATAAATCGCTAAATCAGGTTTAGGCACCATCCTATTTACCTCCCTTATCCACTCTATATCTAAGCCAGCAGCGCCCTGATAAGCAAATGAGGAATAAATGTATCTATCTGAGACAACTATTTTTCCCTCTTTAAGCATAGGTTTTATCTCCCTCTCTGCATGATCAATTCTGTCAGCTGCAAAAAGTAGGGCCTCTATCGAAGCCGATACACGTTCACGCCTCCTTAAAATATAACGTTTTATAAATCTCCCAATCTCGCCAGTGCTCGGCTCAGTCGTGTATATAGCCTCAAAACCCTTATTCCTGAGGGCTTTAACTAGAAGACGAGATTGAGTTGTCTTACCACTTCTATCAAGCCCCTCTATACAAATTAGCCGGCCCTTCCTCATGATTACGTCAGCCCCACAATTCTGAATATTTAGTCCGCAGATAACATCATTAAATATATCTAAGAATTCTAATCTAATTAAATAAAAATAATTTATCAGCGTATAGAGGAACTGTAAAAGTTAAATATTGAAAGGTCATTTGAATGATTAATTATTAGTGAAGAGGGGGATACTTCATGTTTAGGTTTAGCAAAGAACAGATGGTTTTTAATATCTCCGGCGTTAAGGTTGGCGGCCAACCAGGTGAAAATCCCACGGTCATGATCGGAAGCATATTCTACAAAGGCGACAAAAATGTTCAAGATGAGAAAACCGGAGACTTTAATCGTGAGGCAGCTGAGAGCCTAATCTCTAAACTGGAGGAGATTTCTGACAAAACTGGGCTTCCAGCTATGCTTGATGTTGTATGCTCAAATCCGGAGAACGCTAGGAGATATCTTGAATTTGCTGCTGATGTAACTAAAATGCCGCTTCTAATAGATTACGTCTCTGAAGAAGCTGGTTTAAGCGGCATGGAAGTTGCTAGAGAACTCGGCATAATAGATAGAACTCTCTTAAATTCTATTAATCCGGAGACCAAGCCCTCGATTTACAATAAAGCAAAAGAAACGGGAATCCAATCAGCTATAGCGTTAACGTACAGTACAAAAGCCATAATTTCCTACAAGGAAAGAATTAAGCTCCTAGACGTTTTGATTCCGAGGATAAAGGCTGCTGGAATCAAGAACATACTTGTTGACACGGTTGTTCTGGACATTGCCACATTAGGTTTAGCATGCAAAGCAATATATGAAGTAAAGGAGCAGTTTGGTTATCCCTCCGGTTGCGGGGCTCACAATGCGATAGCTTCATGGAAATCACTAAAAAATAAAAAGAATAAGCTCCTAACCATGGTCTGCTCTTCCATAGCGAATGGGTTGCCAATAGCCATAGGAGCCGATTTCGTGCTTTATGGACCAATAAACGACGCTGAATATATGTTTCCAGCAATAAGCCTAATAAACGCAGCCTACGCGCAAATATTAATGGAGGAAGGAAAACGCCCAAGTCTGAGTCATCCAAGATTTAAAATCTCCCGCCTATAAAATGAATATCTAGAAAAAGGCTAAAAATAAGCGCTTTATATGATGAATCCAAAAAATTTAATTAACTTAATAACTAGAAGAAAAGAAATAGAAAAACCATAAAGCGTTATGAAGACATGCGGCCGTCGTCTAGCCTGGTTAGGACACAGGCCTTCCAAGGCGGGGAGAAAGTTAAAGGAATAAATTAAGCGATAATAATTCATCATGATCCCAATGAGTATTAATAGATTAATAGAATATTATGGAAGCCTCCTCGCCTAAGAAAGCCTGGGATCCCGGGTTCAAATCCCGGCGGCCGCACCAAAATCGCCTAAAAATTTATTTTTTATTTTAGTGAGAACAGGAGAAACTCTGATTGAAATTAAAAGGATGATTTAAATTTGTTGGATCGTTCTTGCATGACTTGAGGATTGTTTAACGCCAAAACATGAAAGTTAAGCTTGCTTCTTATTTGACTTGATGTATAAATATAAAAAAGAGGAAATTTTTTGATTTATTATATCGGCTTTTTACTTACTTGTCAATTCGTCGATTTCCTTTTTTCCCTTCTCTAATTCCCTTTCTTGTTCTTCATCTTCTCTTAACAATAATGCTTGAAATTCTCCAACATGCGTTTTCTCTTCTTTGGCAATATCTAAGAGAGTTCTTCTAATGGTTTCGTTTTCAGTTATGGCAGCCATCTGCTCGTAGAGATTTATAGCATCTAACTCGGCGATGATTCCAACCCTAAGTATCTCCTTATCTATATCCTCCTTTTTTACTTTATTAAAATCGATAGGTATTTGCGACAACATATCTATAACCCCCATAACAATAATTAATGAAATAATAAAAAGCTATATGTATTCTCTATAATTTTGAATTTTTCGACGAAAATTAAAGACATAATTTTTAGGCGATTAAAAATTCAAATACTAAAAGTTTTAATTAGAATCATTGCATGCAATTAGTTGAAAATTATGCTCATCAATTATCACTTTGTTTTTCTTAATGAAATTAATAGAATAAGCAGGGACGTGAGAAAAGTAGCGAGAATGATAATAAGGAACAGTTTTGGATTTAAGCTAAATAAGTATCCAATTATTGTTGGGGTTGGTAGATTTACAAGCGAGGATAAAGTTACAACTATCGATAGGATTTTGGCTCTAGCTCTACTATCAATAAAATCGATTTGATTCATCAGGAAAGTTCTGGAGACTGAGAATGTAACGACATAATAAAAACCAAGCAGAAGCGCTGAAAGTAATGCTAGGAACATGGCTCCCCTCGGCGAATTTGCAAGAATGAATATGGCTAACGAGCCTAAACTATAACCCAAAATAAGAGCTTTGAAATAGCTGCTTTTAGACCTAAGTCTTGGAACAACAAGCAAGAAAAGGAGTAAAGAAACTGCTGATGAAACTGAGGGAATAAATGAAGCTGTCTCCTTATCTAATCCTAGACCACCCTCATCAACCAAATATAATGGAAAGTAGGCATAGGATGAATTATAGAATCCAACCATTATAAGAATTAAAAGTAATGCTAGAATTATAGGATCCCTCTTTATTAAAGATAGAGAGCTCAAATACCCTCTAAACCCAGAAAACACTTTATCTCTTCTAATTATCTGTCCGATTTCCGGCTCACGTAAGTAAATTTGCCTAATTATGAACATGGGCACCATTGCGCAGAAAGCTAACCCAAATAAAATCCTACAGCCCAAATCAAGCCCGTAAAATCCTATAATGTACCCGGCTATGGGCATGGTTAAAGAGCCAAGCCGATATATGGCTGAGATGGAACCATAAACGAGGGATCTGAACTCAAGTTTTGTATCTTCTACAAGCAGGCATTCCCAAACCGAATAAATTATTGAAGCTGCGCTTTCAATTATATAGGCTAGAAGAGCGTGCCATATGTTTCGGCTTATCATCCACATAGCTAATGATGATAACCAGCATACGCTATCAAATAACATGAAAACCCTTTTTCTGCCGAATCTATCGGCTAAATATCCGCCAAATAACGGTAGAAATGATGAGAAAATGTTAAAGACTGTTAACAACAAACCTATTTCCACGGATGAAAGACCGATAACAACACTTAGAAATATTGACCTATAAAAGAAAATCCAGTTCATTGGAATACTCCATAATGGTTCAGTTGTTATCAACACCTTAGCATTTCTGCCAACTTTCCCGTAGATCTTCATTAGCTTGGCGCGCATTATTAGTTAGCTCCCCAGATGGATTATACCTAAAGTTTTCATTTAGGGTTAGTATTAAGTGCATTATAGAGAAGATGAACATTAATAAGTGTTTGGAAAGACAAAAGTTGAATTCCAATATTGATTTCAGTATGCCAAATGAATTCAGTGTTTGGCTCATGGTTACGACGATTCCTGGACTAGAAGATGTAGTCTTGAGGGAGGCATCTGAAAAACTCAATGTTATCGAAGTTAAGCCTAGATTTGGTAATGTCGGCGGAAGAGTGTCGCTGAAGATTCCGAAGAGCCAAATTGACAAGGTATTCAAATTAAGAAGCATAGAGCATATCATACAACTAATAAAGGTCTTTGAAGTCAGTAGGAGCATTAAGGGATTAGACCAGATATATAGTGAAGTATATGAATGTGATGTTCCACTAGGCCTAACCTTCAGGGTTACATGTGAAAGGGTTGGGGAACATGAATTCACAAGTATAGATGTCCAAAGGGTGGCTGGTCAAGCTCTTGTTGATAAATATGGGCGGAAGGTTGACCTCAAAAACCCGGAAACGATTGTTAGGGTGGATGTCGCCCACAATCTTTGTATCGTTGGAGTGCAGAAAACTAGGATGTCGCTTAGAATTCGCTATCCAAGGGTATTCCAGCATTATTCAGCATTGAATCCAGTGATTGCATATGCAATGCTCAAGCTGGCGGAAGTTAAGTCTGGAGACAGAGTTTTAGATGCGTTTTGTGGCGGGGGAACAATAATAATTGAGGCAGCCCAAGTGTGGGAGAAATTAGATCTTTTGGGGGTTGATATAAGCCCAAAAAGCATTGAAGGAGCATGGAAGAACTCCGAGGCAGCTGGAGTTAAAGATAAAGTTAAATTTATGGTCGGCGACTCAAGAAGGCTTGAAAAGGTTTTGCCAGCGAATTGGAAAATTGATAAGGTTGTCTCGAATCTTCCTTTTGGCATAAGAAGCGGTAGACTTAAGGTGATCCCGGAAATTTATACGAGATTTCTAAGGTCGCTTAAACCATTCTTGAGGGAGGACTCCAGAGTCTGCCTCCTCACCGTTCACAAAAATCTTATGGAAACTATCAGCAGAAATTTGGGTTATACGCTCATCGATAGTAGACAAATATTGTATGGTGGGTTGCAGGCATGGATATTCCTACTAAAACCTCAATTCTAGGACTGAAATTCCACATCATAAAGTATATGCATCCCGAAGAACTATTTTATTTTGTTGTTAAAAAATTTAAGAGTAGAGTTTGGTGAGAAATTGAAATTTATAGGTAGAGTTGCAGATGGAGCCACAGAGACTAAGGCTAGGCTCATATTACTTAAGGGAATGGAAAGTAATGTGATTGCTGAAGAGCTCGTCTTAATTAAGAACGGCGGGGAAGATAACCCAGTTAATGAGATTTTAGGCGTTTTGAGGGAAGGATTGGGCAAGAATGAGTTTTTAAGCTACACATCATATAGGCCGGATGTTGCATACCTGAGGCATGGCGGCGAACCCTCCGGAGCTAGAGAGGTTTATTCTTTTGCCATAGAACCCTTAGGAGCCATAACTGATAATGGAATAGAGCCTAATAGAGCCATAATCCAGCCTAGATCGCCAGTTTATTTACTAGAGGACAGTGATAAACCATTCGAGTGGATTGTTAAGGGACGGGACGTTGTGTGGTCAGAAGCCTATCTGGAAGGGCATCCATCATGGAAAATTCCCTTCGACAAAACATTTCTACCATATCACGTTGGGGTTTATGGGAGCACGGGCTGCGGTAAATCATGGTTTACAAGATACATACTTGTCCCGCTTTACAGAAAAGCTGGCTACAGGGTGCTTATACTCGATTGGAGTGGAACAGATTATGTTCCGTTACTTGAGAGTAGTGAGGTTATCAGGATCTCAGATATAGCCCTTGATGAAGAGTCGATTTTAAGCTATTTTCAAGATAAAACTTCTAGGTTTGCGAGAAACGATACTATTAAAGATTGTTTCGACGAGTTTTTGGAGGGATGGGTTTCAAAGGTTAAAGAAGCATACTTAAACTCTGAAAATCCAGCGGAACACCTATATCAGGAACTGAAATCCCGCATAGAAGAGACTATATCGAACATAAGACGCGAAGACTGGAGGGCATCCGCCCAAAGAGCATACAGGAGGATATTCAGGAAGTTAAAGCCTTCAGATTTCTATCCTGTTATGGGAACCCTCAGCATAGAGGAGCTATTCCAAGAGCTTGAGCGAAAGAGCATCTTAGCGATTGACATGAGTGGAACCATAACAGAAGCAAAATTGGGCTTCTTCCTTTCGCTTTCCAAATACCTTTATAGTTTGATGGAAGCCGGAAAAAGCTTAGGCGTAGCCCTCATAATAGATGAGGCGCCGCAGTATGCGCCATGGGATGCCCGTGGAATACAAAGCGAAACATGTGAAATGATAAAGAATCTTGCTGCTTTAGGAAGAAAGCGCATGCTGAATCTGACGCTTATAGCTCAGGGAATAAGAGGTGAGATAGGCGTAAACGCAGCCGTTAGAAGAAACTTAAATACTCACTTCTTCGGCAGAATACATCCGCTGGATGCAAGTGGCGAGGGAGGAGCCTCCGAGTGGCTATCCCCATATGGAATTTCACCCAATCAACTACTTCAGCTTAAGCCGGGAAGATTCTACTTCGCCGGAGCGATGAATCCATCCCCCGTGCCCCTACTAATCACGTACACTCCAGCCCAGAAATAAAGATAGGTGATGAAGATGGCTGAATTCGCTGAGGAGCCGCCTGAATGGGTTAAGCTCCCCCTAGACTTACAGCATGAATTCTTTAAGCTAGCTGAGAAAGAAGCTAGAAGATTAATTAAAGTGATTAAGAAGATAGATGAAAACCTAAAGGCGCTCAGAATAGAACTTGCTTCCTATGTACGTGCTTTTCCAAAGCAGACTAGAAAGTCTATTGTTGCAGCCGTTGATAGTTCTAGGTCGCCGAGATTCAGCGAAAGGCTGGGTGTAAGGTATGGAGTTTTCGCTACCGGAATAGTTTATCTGAGGGGGACAGAAAAGAGAAAAGAAAAGCTTGAACCAGGTATTTTTAAGAGGAAGCAAGCTCTTTCTCGGGATGAAAGCAGATACTTCTTCCCGCTTTTAACAACCCACTGCGAAAGGAAAATGGCTCTTGAAGCCTTGAAGGAATGCGACATACTATTCATAGATGGAAGCTTCTACGGATTCATGTATCCGTCTTTAGACATGAAGAAACTCGGTCTCCTAGAGTTAGAGGATAAAAAAAGAATATTTAAGGAGACCTTTGAATTTACGGAGGAACTTAGAAAAAGCGGGAAGGTTTTAGGGGTTATTAAGAGGAGTCATACGAGGGCGCTGGGGGGATATAGGGCTCTAAATTTTGGCGATGACACCCTAGTAAATGTGATAGACAAGCATATATTTTCACTCATAATGCCTAAAAGATCATTCTTTGAATATGAAAGCCTCCTAGGGGATTTACCACCAATAATATATACGGGAATAGCTAGGTTAGTTTCGAGAGGAAAAGGCAAAGAAAACCTGATGGAAAGAGCTAAGGAGAGGGTTTATAAACCCTTTGAGGAGCTAGGTGTTTCGAAAGACGGCTTCACCAGCATGAGAAGAGCGCAAGTCAGATTTTACGGGGATCTTCCTCCCTGCGAGCTTGAGTATCCCTCTACAGTTAACCTTGAAGATATACTTTCGGAAAGCGAATTATTTAGTGAGGCAACAAACTTACCGTTGGCTCTAGATTTGGTAGATAGCTTGGTGAACATATCTCCCAAGTTCACTGAGGAATTCGTATCGGAGGTTGAAGGCAGAGTGCTAGAAGCAATAGTGAAAAATGGGGGGACTCTTGATTCCATAAAAGCTTTCTTCGCCTTCTTAAATCCGCAGAAACCGTTTTAGCAGACAGATAAAAAATAAAGGCAAATCACAGTCTAGTGATTCTTCTCTTAAGAGATTGTAATAAGATGGATTTCCCCTTTTCATTCACATTTATTCCTAAATTCCTGTATCCCATTATTAATGCGCCTATTACTGGGTAGGCTACGGGAGGAATGAAGGATGCCTTTGGTAGAAAATTGGAAACATATCTCCTAAAAGACTTCCAAACTAGCTTGCTAGCTTTAAAAACGCCGCCTGAAACGCCGATAATTATGGATTCGTCTTCCGCGAATATTCTTTTAGCAATCGCGAGGGCGGCTCTAC
>CAZOWB010000006.1:0-14596 GCA_964583315.1 uncultured Candidatus Bathyarchaeia archaeon
AGCAGGTGATTAAGTCGGCGACTGAAGCAGCGACAATGATACTAAAAATAGACGACGTCATTGCAGCTGGAAAAATGAAAACTCCAAAGTCTCCTAAAGGCCCTGAAGGCTATGGTGGAGGATTCGAGTAGAATCAAATAAACCACTAAATCTTGTTTTCACCTTTTTGTTTTTAGTAGATAGCTTTTAGATTAGATTTTATGCTTGATGGAACATGCTTAGAAAATTCTTTGAGATTTCTGATCCTCTTCCCCTTCTGGGCTGTATAGCTTTTGGTTTAATCGATAGAGGGACGAACGTTATTCAGGTTCGACCGATTACAACCTGTCCACTTTCCTGCATTTTTTGCTCCACCGACGCTGGACCAAGATCAAAACATAGGCGCACCGAATATATTGTTCCATTAGAGTATCTTATTGAATGGTTTAAACAAATTGTTGCTTTTAAGGGAGAACATGGCATAGAGGCTCACATAGACACGGTTGGCGATCCAATAACTTATCCCAGAATAGCTGATTTAGTTTCAAGTCTAAGTCAGATCAAGGGAGTTGAGGTTATCTCAATGCAGACTCATGGGTCGATATTAACCGAAAAACTTCTTGATGAGTTGTCCGATGCTGGCTTAACGAGAATAAACTTTTCAATTGATGCTTTAGATCCAAATTTAGCTAAAGAGCTCTCTGGAACTCGATGGTATAATCCGGAAAGAATTATTGATTTAATGCGTTATATAGTGTCGAATACTAAAATTGATCTACTTATTGCTCCAATCTGGATCCCGAGCCTAAACGACTCTGAAATGCCAAAAATAATTAGACTTGCTAAGGAATTAGGTGCTGGCAGAAAATATCCAGCTTTGGGAATACAAAAATATCTCATTCATAAGCGTGGGCGAAAAGTTAGGGGCGTTAAGCCAATCTCATGGAGAAAATTTTATGATCAACTTAGACGCTGGGAGATCCGTTTTGGCGTTAAACTCGTTCTGAGTCCAGCGGATTTTGGAATGCATAAGCGCTCTAAACTTCCAATACCCTACAGACGTTTTGAGGTAATTCGTGTTAAAGTTGTTGGTCCAGGATGGCTTAAAGGTGAAGCTCTGGCGGTAACAGAGAAGCATGATAGAAATATAACGCTCGTAAATGCTGAGAATTTGCCGGTTGGAATTAAACTGAAGGCTCGCATAATCTCTAATAAGGATAATATTTTTGTTGCAAAGCCAATATATCCGTAGAATCTTAATTATATGTTTTTGTTATCTATTTAGAACTTTTCTTAAACAAAAAAAGAAGGGAGTTTTTATGATGTGTGTTTTGTTGTCTATCTGCCTAAAACCTTTTTTGCTGCTATTTCTATGTCTTCGGCTTTTACGGTTTTTCTGCCAGCGTGCATTGCAAAGTCCACAGCTTCTCTACCGATTTTTATACCTATCTCCTCAAGCACCTTTGCCAATTGCACAGCGGCTGACTCACTAACCCTCTCAGCTCCAGCTTTCTTACAAATCCTGTGCATTGCCGCAATTGCTAATTCGCCCATAATATTTCCCTCTTTTGAATTTTCGTTTTCAAATACAACTATTTATTTTATTCTATCGATTAAAAAAGCCTTTCTGCTCTTTTTTATTCCTTATTTAAGCTTTAGCATTAATCCTTATATATGACTTTGATGAAACATAACAAAAATCTCGGCAACATTCATATAGTAGTATACGTGTAGTGTGACAAAATACGGAAAGGCTGATGCGCTTGGGAAATGTGCGTCCAGAAAAAGTTAAAAGAATAGCTCGTGAACTAGTTAGAAGATTCCCAGATAAATTTACGGCGGATTTCGAGGAAAACAAGAAGATATTATCTAGTATAGCGTATATTCCCTCAACTAGACTTAGAAATAGTATTGCTGGTTATATAACGCGATTAATTTCAATTTCGCAACCAACAGAGAAGGAATAAAAATAAGTAAGGGAGAAAATTTAGTTATTTTTTGTGAAAAAATTGTTAGTAGATGAGTATCGTAAAAGTTGGGCTTTGCGTTACCTTAGGGAAGCAATAAATGAGATTAATATGGCCAAAAGAAATAGTAGAGCTTTTGATTTAATACTTGATGCCGTAAGGAAGGCTCAAACGGCAATATACTATAGTTTAGGGGAACCCGCTTTCATTGAGCGTATTGTTGAGGAGACCTTAGAAAGGTCTCTTCCAATAGAAAGTCCAATCTTACGATTCCTAGTAGAGATGGAAAAATCGATAAAATGGTTAGAGAGTATGGAGATCTCCTCTAGAAGCGATTTGATTATAAAAGAATCCGACAAAATAGTGTCGATTGCATCGAAAATAGTGAATCTGTTAATGTCTGAAGATTAACTTACTAAAATTTCTTTAAGGCCTATTTTAAAGGAAATCCATAATTTTCTTATTTTCCATTCTTCGAAGTATTTTAGAACACTTTTTTGGGTCAACTCTCTTAAAATCTAACCCTAAGCTTATTAGAAGTTTCCGTGCTTCCCGTGATATCTGCGGCGCAGCTAATATGCCTCTTATCTTACGGCTGACGAAAGGTTTTAAGGCTTCAATATATTTTGCTAATTGTAAAACAGCGTCTCTTCCAGCGGTTCTACGTTTTATTTCTATCACAACCATGCGTCCCTCTTTATCTATCCCATAAACATCTATGAAGCCGGGTTCAACCTTTTTCTCATAATCAATTGGTCTAAATCCGTCTTCGATAATCGACGGCTCTAACAATATAGCTTTCTGCATATCTTCTTCGCTTGCGTAGAGTGAAAATTCTCCCTCATCAATTAACTTAAGCACTGAAAGAAGATATATCTTGTCAAAAAACATTGTTACAATCTCATGAGGTTTCCTTTTAATCGCTTTAATAATAAGAATGCATCCATCCTTATACACTTGAAAAGCGCAGCCTGAAGGCTGCCAATTAACCGGTTCATAACCTCTAGATCTATGAACCAGAACGGAACCATCTTCTTTAATTATTACAATTCTTTCACCAGGTTCAAGCTTCGAGCTAGCTCTGCCCTGATACTCAACCCAGCAATTTCCAACAAGTATTACCGTTTTCCTCTCGTTAAATGCCGTCTTAAGTTTATCTACAGCCTCTTCAATCTTTAGGTTTTCATATGTAAGGATGGATCTCTCAACTGGCAAAGTTTTCGCCAACAAATTTTTTAGACGCTCACCATAAAAATAATTTTTGGCGTTATGAACGAAAACTGGAAAATAAAACGCGATGTGATTCAGCACTACGATAATCTCGCAAAAATCTATGATACATTATATGGTCACGAGCAAGAATTGAAAATTAAAGAAATTTTAAGGACTCTAAATGTAAGAAAACATGATATCATCTTAGATGCAGGTTGCGGAACAGGCCTCCTTTTTAATCACATAGGCGATTTAGCTAGATCTATCATGGGGATTGATCTCTCTTTAATGACTTTAAAAATAGCTTCAGACCGTATTAAAGAGAGAAGATTGAACAACATTTCTCTAATTAGGGCGGACGCTGACTTCCTACCATTCAAGGATAAAGTTTTCGATAAAATATTCGCTATAACATTACTCCAAAATATGCCTAATCCTGCCCTAACCATCCGCGAGATTTTAAGAGTGGCAAAGGATCATTCCATTCTCATCATTACCGGACTTAAAAAATCCTTTTCAAAGAGAGATTTTTCAAGGCTCCTATCAGAAGCCAATATGCGCTATCTTTTAATTGATACTGGCGAGAATATTAAATGCCATATTGCTATTTGTAAAAAGAAAAAATAAAGTATAAATAAAAGAATAGGGATAAGAATGCTGGTGGTGAAGTAAAAATGCCGACGCACGGTAGCCTTTCAAAGGCTGGAAAGGTTCGTTCACAAACTCCGAAGATTGAACCTATACCGAAAACTAAAAAACCTCCTCGAATAAGGGTTAGAAGAAATTATGAAAAAAGAATAATACTACAGAGGAAACCTGGCCAAAACTGGATACTTTAGACAATGATGCAAATTAAATGATAGATCGCCCTTTTCATTTTTGGTGCTATTTCGATGGGCATTCTATCTATTATTAATGAATTTAGAAGATCTTATGCTACCATATCCCTCTTAAAAATATATGATGCCTCCATAACTAGAAAGAATAATTGCGTCTTCTTTTTAATTCGTGAAGGCCTTAAAAAGAAACTAGTCATCATATATCCTCCAGAGAAGCAAGAATTTTTAAGCGGTTTCTCCTTTGAGAAACACGGCTTACTTTCCTTTAATAATAAAAGATTTAAATATATTGTTTGTCCATGTAATGGTAGAAATGCCTCAATGCTAAGAAGAATATTCTCTTTTACACGGCCGCAACCAATGGGATTAGCTCCTGCTATTGGTTTGGGTGATAGATTAGGGTTAGCGACTCCTGGACATATAAGAGCTATTAGAGGATCTAATGTTTTTCCAGTTCTAGCTCAGCAATCATTCAGGGAAATGGAGCGTACTATGAGAACGCCGAAGGAAGTTCTTGATGATGTTTCATGGGCAGTCTTTCAGGAAGGTTATCGCGGAGGCTTCGCTTCTGACGCTGACCATATAAAGAGGGAGGAAGATGTTGATGTAGCCTTTCAAGCTGGCTTTACTATGTATACTGTTGATCCTTCAGACTATGTGGATTTTAGGGCTGATAAGTATATTCGCAGAACTCTCGAAGAGAAATTTAATAATTTGCCTTGGGATGAGCTTAGAATTCGAAAAGAGCGTTTTACAAAAATTTATTTAAGTAAGCGACTGATTCTTCGAATGCCGAATGGCGAGGTTAGAGAGATCAAATTTTCTGAGGAAAGCCTTATGAGAACTGCTGTTAAATTTTCAGCTGCAATTCTCTTTACAGCCAAAATTTATAGGCGACTTAAAAAACTCTTTGGAGATAAAAAATTTGACTTTGAAGTGTCAATTGATGAAGCTGAAAAGCCCACGTCAGCCTTAGAGCACTTCTTTATGGCTTCAGAGCTGAAGAGGCTTGGTGTAAGATTTCACAGTTTAGCCCCGAAATTTGTTGGTAAATTTGAGAAAGCCATCGACTACGTAGGTGACTTAGAGAAATTTAAGGAATCCTTTATAGAACATGTTTTAATATCTAAGTCTTGCGGACCATATAAGATAAGTATTCATTCGGGGAGCGATAAATTTTCAATCTATCCAATAATTAGGGAGATAGCGCCTGAAATGATTCATCTTAAGACTTCTGGAACAAGCTACTTAGAATCTCTAAGGGTAATTGCTAGGCGCAATCCGAATCTTTTTAGGGAAATTGTGAAATATAGCTTAAAGCGCTTCGAAATTGATCGTAAAAGCTATCATGTAAGTGCTGATTCAAAGCTTATACCTAAACCAGAAAATGTTTCAGATGAGAATTTAGAAAAGACTTTTCTAGATAATGATGTCGGAAGACAAATCCTGCATGTTACATTCGGTTCTATTCTATCAGCTAAAGATGATAGTGGCAAATGGATTTTCCGCGAAGAGATAAAAAGAGTTTTACTCGAGAATGAGGAAGAGTTCTATGATGCTATTGCGGCGCACATAAAAAAACACATAGAAAAGTGTTTCTCATCAACTAAATAATTAAAATTCAATAAAAATTTTAAGTTCGGAAACACAACATTGGCTTAATGATGATAAATTATGTATAAAATGGATGACCTAAAAGTCTCTGTTGTTATCCCAACTCTCCAAGAGGGCAAATATATCGGTAAATTATTGTCAAGACTTTCTAAAATCAATCCCCGTTTAGAGATAATAGTTATTGATGGCGGTAGCACGGATGAAACGGTTTCTATTGCTAAAAAACTCGCGGACAAAGTTTATGTGCTCAGGGAGCGGGGGATAGGTAAAGCAAGAAATTATGGTGCCTATAAATCGAATGGTGAAATAATAGTTTTTATGGATGCTGATATTGATCCTCCACCGAATTTTCTTAAGAAAATCATATCAGTCTTCAATAAGAAAAACGTTGTAGGAGCGACATGTAACATTATGCCTAAGAATCCGAGTCCTTTTGAATACGCTTTCTTCCGTTTCTATAATTTGTTACTCCGTTTGTTTGCGCATTTTAAACCGCATTCAAGAGGGGAATTTTTAGTGGTTAGACGTAATGCCTTTTTTAAGGTTGGAGGATTTAATGAGCATCTTCCATGCTTAGAAGATCATGAATTAGTCTTCAGACTTTCCAAGATTGGTAAATTTATTTTTCTAAATGATTTGATTGTTTATGAATCTATGAGAAGATTTAGACGTATGGGTTTTCTAAAGGTGCTTAAATTATGGATAAGCAATTATATATCATTGGTTTTAATTCATAAGACAATATCAAGATCTTGGGAACCTGTGCGATAAAGAAAATAAAGAGGGGGTTGCTAAAAAAATGATTTCAACCTCAAAGATCTTGAATTTAGCTAAACGAGCTCTAAAGTCTCCGGGAACCTATCATGCTCAATGGTTTCTGACTAGAAAATGTAATTATCGATGCAGGGGCTGTAATGTATGGATGGATCAAGATGCTGATGAACTGTCAACGGAAGATGTGAAACGTGGTTTAGATATTCTACGTGATATTGGTGTTCTGGAAATAGTGTTTTCAGGCGGGAATCCCCTTCTCCGTGAAGATATAGGTGAAATTTTAGATTATGCCTCAAAATACTTCATAACTACAGTTTATGATAATGGTAGCGTCGCAGCAAATAAGATTGATGAATTACGTAATGTTGATTTTGTGGCAATATCCCTAGATACGCTAGATGAGAAGAAAAACGACTATCTCAAAGGTGTTAAGGGCGCTTGGCGAAAAGCTATGGAAGCCATTGAAATATTAAAGCAGGAGGGAATCCCTGTCGGCGTTTCACCAACAATATCGCAGATGAACCTTTATGAAATAATCGATTTCACAAAATATTTCATAAGGCGCGAGATACCCGTATGGTATTGCCTCTACACCTATGATTACCAGCCTGGCAAAGGAGCCTTCTCAATAGGCAAAAAGAATGATGAATATGAGATAACCGATGGAAAAACGTTAGCTAAGGTTTGTGATACTCTCATAGAAATGAAGAAAGAAAACAATTATATTTACATAACCAGAAAAACTCTTGAAGCCATTAAGCATTTAGCCTTAACCGGCGAAAGAATGTGGAAGTGCGGAGCCCTTAAGAGTTTTCTGGTTGTAGATCATCTAGGCAGAGTTTCAGGTTGTCATTGTAGAGAACCAATAGCCTCAATATTTGATCTACCAAAAATTTGGAAAAGCCCTTTGATCGAAAAGCTTAGGAGTGAGTACAGTAAATGTGAGAACTGTATTTATTTATGTTATATATTTTATTCTATTCATACTGGTTTAACAGGTCTATTGGATATTATTCTTGATCAGTGGGGGAGCATCAAAGCCTATATGAATAAATAGTGAGATTTTCAGCATACTAGTAAAATGATTGGAGATCAAATAAGGTTATAAACTGGATTATATGTAATTTTTAGCATAGAACTTATGGGGAGATGAAATATATGGTTGAGATTAAAGTTGTAAGCATCGATATGCCTAAAGATAGTAACGTTATTTTAGGAATGGCTCACTTCATAAAAACTGTTGAAGATATCTACGAGGCAATGGTTAATTCTGTTCCAGGCATAAAGTTCGGTTTAGCCTTCTGTGAAAGTAGCGGAGAATGCTTGGTTAGAGTCGAAGGAACAGATGAAGAACTCAAAAAAGCTGCCGCTGAAAATATGCTTAAGCTAGGTTGTGGGCACTCATTCATCGTGTTCATGCGGGGAGCCTACCCGATAAATGTGTTAAATGCCATAAAGAGAGTTCCAGAAGTCTGTACGATTTATGCTGCTACGGCTAATCCGTTACAGGTGATTGTTGCGGAAACCGAGCAGGGAAGAGGCATATTAGGTGTTATCGACGGATTGAAACCTAAAGGCGTAGAGGATGAGAAAGGTGTTGAATGGCGCAGAAACATACTTAGAGAACTTGGATACAAAAAATAGCGTAGTCTTAGCTTAAAGAGGAAATGATAGAACATGAATTCAATCGTTGAACTGATTGACGTATGGAAGTCTTATGATGGAACGCAAGCACTCAGAGGATTAAATCTAAAAGTATATAGAGGTGAAATTTTTGGGCTTCTAGGTCCAAATGGTGCTGGAAAGACCACTACACTAAAGATAATAGTCGGCCTCTTAAAGATGGATAAAGGAGTTGTGAAAGTTAATGACATAGACATAAATGAAGAGCCATACGAATATAAGAGGCTTATCGGATATGTGCCCGAGACCGTTTCCCTACCCGAATACTTGACTGTTGAAGAGTTTCTCATATACTCCGGTAAGATCAGAGAGGTTCCAAATGAGCAAATAAGAGAAAGAATGAATTATTTCATTAGGCTCTTTGAGCTTGAGGAGAAAAGAAAATCTCTCATAATATCGCTTTCTAGGGGAATGCGTCAGAAAATTGCTATAGCTTCAGCTCTTATCCATGATCCTGATTTACTAATTCTTGATGAACCTTTTATTGGTATAGATCCCATGGGACAGCATACATTAAAAGATCTCTTTAATGAGAGAATTAAAGATGGCAAGACAATTTTTGTGTCAACTCATATGCTTGATACTGCTGAAAGACTATGTAATAGAGTTGCAATAATTCATAGAGGTCAAAATGTTGCCTCCGGAGACCTTAAGAATCTCCAACAATTGTCGAAAAGTGGGGAAAACGCAACCTTAGAAGAGGTTTTCCTTAAACTAACCGAGGAGACTGAGGGCCAAGTCGCTGAGAGAAAGGAGGAGAGGAAAAAAGGATTCTTTAACTTATTAAGAAGGAGGAGATTGTGAGAGTAAATATCATCCTAGACGTATACAAGTTTAAAGTTAAGGCATTCTTCGGTGCTCTTAGAATATCTAAAGCTAGCTTAGCGCTATTACTCGTGTATACTTTTGGTTTCATTCCAAGCGTATTAGGTTTCTCAATGAGCATTACCAATGCCGTTAGACAGGGAAGCGTAAACGTAGAATTATATGTTGAACTTTTAGCGGCTGTTGTAAGTGTGCTTATGCTCTTTATTATATTACTGGCATTAAGGGGCTACATTGTGTTTGAATACGAACAGAATCTTATTTTTACATCGCCTATAAAACCTAGAGAATTTTTAGTTGCAAGTATGTTTGCCGATTTCACAGCGTCGCTTATCTTCGTTAATCCAGTTTTCATACTTTATATAGTAATAGTGTTCTCACTTAATTTGAGTTTTCATTTAGCCTTGCTAATGCTTTTGACGATTCTTGCTTTCATTTTCATGCTTTTCTTTTTTAAAACATCCCTCTCGATAATGAAGACTCTATATAAAGGGTTCTGGGTAAACTTAATTATGTTAATTTTGGCATTTATTTTTCTGCTTCCTGCGGCTGGACTATTCACTACTTTCCCGCTAAAATATAGTTCGCTACCATATCCATCAACATTTTTGGCTAAAATTCTTTTGAGTATAGTATTTAATAAGGAGCCCCAACTACTCGATTTTCTGGGCCTAATTTTTTATTTTTTGCTGGCACTTGCACTTTTCACGTTCATTTCAAGAAAAAATTTCTTTCCTTTATCGAAATATATTCCATTCGTATCTCCATTCGACACGTCCATGCGTATGCAAACATTGAAGATGAGAAAAAGCATCAAGATGTTTTCGCGGGTTAGTTTGTTCTTTCAACTGAATCTCAAATCGGAATCTTTGCTTCTCTTCTTAATGAGAAAGGAGATTATTAGAATAATGCGGGAGGGCAGCCTATTCGCCATCATACTCCTCTATCTAATAGCTGCATTTGTATCTATCAGCATTAGACAAACCTCTCAAAGCCCTCAGCTTTCCTCTTACGTTCCCCTAACGCTTTTAATCAGCATATATTCGCTTATTGTTCCTTTGATGCTTGTTAGTAACTGGAGATCTTCGGAGTTCGAGAATCTATGGATACTCTTAACTTCAGGTGCAGATATACGCACAATAGTTAGAGCTCTACTATACGACTTCATCCTAGTGTCTTCAGCTATACCAACTATAATAGTGCTAATTATGTCCGCTATCTATAATACAAATCCAATATTGCCGTTAATTTTAATAATTTCAACCTCAATAGTGGGTTGCTCAGTAAATCTATATGTCATGATGAAATTTCTTGGAGAGAAGAGGCGTGGTACACCCGCATTACTACTAGGCTGGGCTTCATTACTAATTTCAGCACTACTTCTCACTCCAACGTACATTACTATAGCATTAAGCATATACCTGAAGCTAGGAGACTTGATAAGCATCCTACTCTCAATTATGGTGCTAATCTACTCTACTTTAATAATGAAATACTTCTTGAGAAAGACGGAAAGAAGCATGGTTAACATTGAAATCTAACCGATTTTTAATGCTAATGTAGTTAATCTCTATAGCTTGACTGCTTAAAACAAGCATTTTCTTCAATACCAACTTTTGAGTGTTAGAGAGACGGATCCTTTATCATTTTCTAGGACTTTTGAATATTAAATGAACAATTATAAATGCTGATAAGGCATTTAATCCTATTTTTAGTTGGAGATGACGTCGATTTGGAGTTAAAGCTTAAATTGATTCAACAGATAATGGCTGAAGTAAGCGAATGTAGGAAATGCGGCTTATGGAAGACTCGTAAGAAACCTGTCCTAGGCGATGGAGACGTAAATACCTTTATAGTTTTCATTGGTGAAGCACCCGGATATTGGGAGGATATTAAAGGCAAACCCTTTGTTGGAGCCGCCGGAAAATTATTGGACAGCGTTTTTAAGAAAGTTGGAATCTTAAGAAGTAAAGTTTACATAACAAATGTTGTTAAGTGTAGGCCTCCTGGAAATAGGGACCCACGTCCCGAGGAGATTAAAGCTTGCAGCCCATACCTCGATAGGCAACTGAATATAATAAAGCCGAAAATAATTGTTACATTAGGTCGGCACTCAACATCATATATGTTCTCGAAGATGGGTTTAAAATTCAAGTCAATGAGAGAAGCTCAAGGAAAGATCTATGAAGTAAACTTATGGGGAACAAAAACCTATACTATTGCCTCCTATCATCCAGCTGCAGCACTATATAATGTAAAACTGAGAGAAAAAATTGAAAGAACTATGAAATTAGTGAAAGAAATTAAAGAAGCCATGTTAACCTGACTAATGAAATTACATAATCTAGCCTCTAAATCTATGAATATAGAGAAAGAAGAATTATGACGCTAAAAGTTTAATGTGAAAAATAATCCTATACCTAAACGTCAGCAAATCAAATCCTAAACTTTTAAGAGAAGTGAGAATAAATATTAGATTACTTGTAGGTGGAAAATAAGAATGTTTGTGGGTTTCCTTACAGCTCCTTTTAAGAATTGGAATCTCCAAAAGATTGTTGATTGGGCTTCAGCTAATGGTTTTAAAGGATTGGAGGTTCTTGTCTCACCAGCGATAAAACATATGGACGTAGATCACGTTTTGAGCGGTGGAGCTAATGAAATTAGACGTCTATTCTCTGAGAGAGGATTGGAGATAACAAGCCTGGCTTTCTATAGTATAAAAATTCTTGAAAATACTGAAGATCAAAGGTTTTTGTTGAAGGTCATTGAAGCTGCTTCAGCCCTGAATGTCAGGGTTGTTTGCACTTTGGCAGGCAGGCCAGTCGAAGGAAAAGATAAGATGCAAACTTTAAGGGAGAACTTTCCTGAAGTCTTTGGACCCATTGTTGATGTAGCTAGGGAACATGATGTGAAAATAGCACTAGAAAACTGGTATGCAACGCTTCTTCAAGGACTAGATCACTTTCAGGAAACTTTCAAAAATATTCCAGATAAAACCTTAGGATTAAACTTTGATCCATCACATCTTCTCTGGCAACAGATAGACTACATTGAAGCCGTTCACAAATTTGGAAACAGAATTTATCACACTCATGCTAAAGATACTGAAATACTGCCGTTCAGACTCAGATATGTTGGTGTTTTGGGCAGAGGCTGGTGGAGATATAGAATACCGGGTTGGGGTCAAATAAACTGGCGTGCTTACATAACAGCTCTGATGGAGGTTGGCTACAATTATGTTCTCAGCATTGAACATGAAGACCCGTTCTTCAGTTCTGAAGATGGGTTGATTAAAGGCAAAAATTATCTTAGGAAACTTCTGCTCAACATTTAAAGCCATTTAAGACATTAAATCTTTTTAAAATTATCTTTTAAAGTTTAAAAAGCGAAAGTATTGGCGAGTTTTCGCTAAAAGAAGACAAATGAGTAATATTAAGTTAAGAAGTAGAGCTATAGTGTATGCCAATAGTGTCGGCGCCATTAAATAATTACTTATCAGATGAAACATCAATAGATTAATGATCACTATTGTTCCTAATATGGACGAGATAAAAGCGAAAAGCCAACCCCACCTCTTACCAGCATATAATCCGTAACTTACAACTAGTGAGGCTACAGCTCTCAATAGAAAATCAAATAAAACGAAAGGAAGAATTCTGGCTAATTTATCAAATGAACGATTATAGGTCGTGAAAATGAAAGAAAAAATTAAGAGAAAAATTCCGAGAAACGCATAAAGGATGGATGCTACGTAAACCGTTATAGGCCTTTCCATATTACTGGAGAAGATACCTATTTGCTCAAGTCTTCTATTCCATTCTTCAATCAAGTATGCGCATGCTATAGCCGCAAACTCAATAATTAATAGAGAGATTACGCTTTGACCTAAAGTAGGATTTACAGCTATAGGTGGTTTCCACTCTGTAGGTGACACTACACTAACAATTAGGCTAGCAGATGCTAAGTAACCTACCCAGAATCCGACGGCATTCCCAATGACCGCTGAAATAATGGTGCTTCCAATCTTGTTGATGAAATTTCGATTACAAGCATAAAAGAATATGGCGAAAAGAAGGGTTATTTGAATGTACCACATTTCGTTAAGATAAAATGTGATTGCTCCAACTTCACTCATACTGTATTTATAAAGATTATGTAGTAGCAGAGGGGCGAATTGATCCAGTGGCTTTTTAAAACCCCAGATAAAAGAAAATATCGTTGCTAGAATAAGAGCTCGAAGCTCTATTAGACCTAAGTCTACTTTATCTCCCAAAATAATCAAGTCCCGGCTTAATTTGATTAAAAAATAGGTTAACAAAACCCCTATTAAAATTTAATGGGATTATGAATCTTAAACGCGATGAGCTACTATAAGAATACCTTTCAATTACTTTATATCTAAGCTTTTTCTAGCATCCGATATTAAGTCTGCGAGTATGCTGTAGACTTTTACTGAATCCTCCATTTTGAGTACTATAATTGTCTCAGTGTAGCAGCTTATTGTTTCCTCTATGTTTATCTGCCGTCTTGATATAGCATTGTAGAAGGTCATAATGCATCCCGGTGTATTTACTATCTCTTTTGGGCTTTGAACCATTACTGCCGCTAGATTCCGCTTTTCATCTAGAATTTCCGTATCTTCAAATTTTAAACGAACTTTACTGAAAATCCTTTCATCGGTTATAAGTGTTAAAGTTGACGTGCCCTCAAGAACTTGAAAGAATGCTTCTGGGAACTCTGCTGATATTAGCCTAGCTCTTTCAAGGTTTCTCCTAGTCTTTTCAAGAGAAATTTTAGCTAAGTTAGTTCTAATTGTTATGACGCTTTCAGCTATGATTCTTAATTGCTCCTTTGACGGTTTATATTTCACTCTTGCACGCTTAACTGAAGTTATCATGCCTTCTATGGTTACTGTTCTTCCAAGGAGCTCTTCGGCTTTAGGTTTTAGTAATCGAGCTATGGCGCTGAAATTCGCGTAGCCTCTCTCTATAGCGTCTTGAATCGGAGGATCACTCTCTATCAGATATTGAACGGTTTTCGCCAAGGATAATTCGACCAATTTCGGTCACTTATAACCATTTTTAAGCATGATTTTAATCAAAAAGCATATATTTAATCCTTTTCCTTTTTCTCCGATTAAATTCAAGGAGAACACAAGAATTGAAAAAGAAAATAGTTCTAGCTTATTCAGGCGGTTTAGATACTTCCGTGCTCATAAAATGGCTTCAACAGAAATATGATGCGGACGTAATAACGGTAACACTAGATGTTGGACAAAAAGAAGATTTAAAAGCCATCCAAGAAAAAGCCCTTAAGCTTGGCGTCTTAAAACACTACTCAATTGACGCAAAAGAGGAGTTTACCAGAAATTACGTTTTTCCAGCCATTAAGGCAAATGCTCTTTACGAGGGAAAATATCCGGTTAGCACGGCTCTATCCAGACCACTTATCGCCTCAAAACTCGTCGAAGTTGCTGAAAAAGAGGGCGCTGAAATGGTTGCACACGGATGCACCGGTAAAGGCAACGATCAGGTTAGAATAGAAGTTTCAGTTAAAGCTTTAAACCCGAACCTTAAGGTTATAGCGCCAGTTAGAGAATGGAACATGACTAGGGATGCCGAGATAGAGTTTGCTAAGAGGCATGGAATACCGATTCCAGTAGATGAAAGTAAACCCTATAGTGTAGATCAGAATCTTTGGGGG
>CAZOWB010000007.1:0-14384 GCA_964583315.1 uncultured Candidatus Bathyarchaeia archaeon
AGCGGCCATGCTATTCGGGATTAGAATTAAGAACGCAAGAAGTAGAAAATTCTGGTTCCCGCTGGAAACAGAAAAGAACGGCAGGAGAACATTCAACTTCAAACTTCTTAGCATAGAACTCGAAGAACCTACGCGTGATGACTGCTGGGCAACTCCTGGGATACCGCTATTGATATTTATAACGTTGGGATTTTTAAGTTATATACTCGTTGGAGACTTAATAAGGTTAATTTATGAATTTATAGTAAGAATTGCGCCATTTACTTAGGCACGTCTTCTGAGATGTTTATACTGCTTCCTCTGTGAAAGCGTTGCTCATCTTTAAACATTTATTTATGAACTATGCCATGATATTTTTAACAAACATGCCCGGTAAACTTGAAAATAAGGTTGCAATAATAACTGGAAGCTCACGTGGTATAGGTAGAGCTATCGCTCAAGAATTTGCAAGAGAAGGTGCAAAAGTGTGCATTAATTATGTTAAGTCTGAGGCAGCAGCCGAACAAGTTGTTAAAGAAATAAGATCTTTCGGAGGAGATGCAATAATGGTTAGAGCTGATGTTTCAAAGATCGCGGACGTTAAGAGGATGATACGAGAAACTATCGAAAATTTTGGCACGATAGATATCTTAGTAAACAATGCTGCAATATTCAGAGAAGGCGATTTTGTTAAGACCGAAAATAACGAGCTCTACAACGCGCTAGACGAAATGTGGAGAACGAATGTCATGGGAGTTGTTTATTGCTGTAAGGAAGCAATGAAATATATGATTGAAAAACGATTTGGGAAGATTATCAATATCGCCAGTATTGCCGGAATTGGCACCGCTCTTCCAGGCACTACAGCTTATGCTATTACGAAAGCTGCGGTCATATTGCTAACTAGGAGGCTTGCATTCGAGCTGGGACCTTATGGAATTACGGTCAACGCAATAGCCCCCGGAATGATTGTCACCGATATGTCGATGGTTAATCCGAATAGGTTAGAAGTTGCTAAGAAAAGAAGTATACTGAATAAAGTTGGGAATCCTAAAGATATCGCCAAGCTTGCATTATTCCTAGCCTCTGAAGAATCAAACTATATCACTGGCCAGGTAATTGTTGCTGACGGTGGGCGGATAGATTATCTTACACACTCTCTATAAGCACATGTTTTACGCTGGATTGTAGTTAGCATCATCTTTATATACAATGACTAAGATAACAATATCACTATGCGAATAAAAGATATAAGATTGTACACTATATCAACTACTATCCAATATAAAGGCATCTTCTGGGAAGAGAGACTTCTTAGACCCATTGATATATACCCAGAGCATGACACAGAAGGACCAGGTGAATGGAATTTAATTAAGATCGGGAATGAGTTATACAAAGTTCGAGGAACTTTCGTTGAAATAGAATCTGACGAAGGACTGAAAGGAGTATTTGGGCCTTTAGGGGCACCAATTGGCGATATTGAGGCTTTCATAATCTCCCAGAGATTAAAATCGCTTCTACTGGGGGAAGACCCATTTGAGAGGGAGAAACTTTGGGATAAGATGTATAGATTACTGGTACATGGCAGAAAGGGTTACGGAATGATGGCGATCAGCGCGGTGGATTGCGCCCTTTGGGATCTTATCGGAAAAGCCTTGAATAAGCCAGTTTACGTTCTTCTTGGAGGACCTACTCGGGATAAGATTAGAGCATATGCTAGCATGCTTGGCTTCTCCGTAAACCCATCTGAAGCCGGAAAGAGAGCTGAAGAATATGTAGAAAAAGGTTTCAAGTCCATGAAATGGTTTCTGAGATATGGTCCTCAGCATGGTATTAAAGGCTTCGAAAAAAACGTAAATCTCGTTAAAGCAGTCAGAGACGCAGTAGGTTACGATGTAGACATAATGGTTGATGCCTGGATGAGCTGGAGCGTAGATTACTCATTTAAGATGGCATGTGCGTTAGATCGTTATGAGGTATCATGGCTCGAGGAGCCGCTAATGCCGGATGACCTTACAGGTTACATACAACTAAGGAAGAAAATGAGATCTGCTGGACTCAACATAAAGCTTGCGGGAGGAGAACATGAATATACGCGATGGGGGTTCAAAACTCTAATTGACAACGAAATATTTGATATTCTCCAGCCAGACATTGCTTGGGCTGGAGGAATCACTGAGACTCTTAAGATATGCTCACTGGCTTCGGCAAGTGGAATTCAAGTTATTCCACATACAGCAGTCATGGCGGCAACCCTTAATCTCGCCTTCGGACTACCATCCAACGTGATCCCACTCGCGGAATACCTTGTCAAATGGAACATTATTAATCAAGCTGTCTACAGTACTCAGTATCATCCGGTTTCGGGAGAATTCGATAGACCTAGAACGTCCGGACTGGGTTTGGAATTCAGAAAGGATATAGAACGAGAAGAGTTTGGATTTTTCAGCCGCGCAAAAAGGTAACGCTAGCACATTATCCCCATCATTTGAGTAAGATCTAATAATTAGGAAAGAAGTTAGTATCGACATGCGTTCAGATGAAAAAAAGCCTAAGATTGTGATTGTTAACTCACCTCACGCGAATTGGGATTATGAGAGAAGAGAGCTTGAGGAACTCGCCGAGCTAAAGGTTGTTAGATGCTCATCACACGATGAATTGCTCTCAGAAGCTAGAGATGCAGAAATACTTATGGTCGGGGATATAGCACATATACCGTTGACCAAAGATATATTGGGAAAACTACCGAAGCTTAGGCTAATATCTGTTTATGGGAGAGGTGTTGACACAATAGACTTAAAGGCTGCAACGGAGTTCGGGATAATAGTTGCCAACACCCCAGAATACGGTGTTGAAGATGTTGCAGACCACACTATTGCCTTGCTACTAAGTCTTCTCAGGAGAATCCCTATGCTCGATCGTGAGCTGAGACGAGTGGGGTGGCACGAGCTACGAAGTGATATTAATGCGGTGAGAGAGCAGTTCGGAGCATTTAGGAGGATATCCTCCATGACTGTCGGACTTATTGGCTTCGGTAGAATCGGAAGGGCTGTTGCTAGAAGGCTTCGCCCTTTCGGATGTAAGATCATAGCTTATGATCCTTATGTTCCTGAAGAAAAGTTCAAGGAAATTTCAGTTGAAAAAGTGGGTCTCCAAGAACTCCTTTCACAATCTGACGTAATCTCAATTCACGCCATACTAACTAGAGAGACTTATCACCTTTTAGACGAAAAAGCATTCAAATTTATGAAAGATGGAGTTTTCATCGTTAACACTTCCAGAGGGGCTGTCATCGATGAAAAGGCTTTGATAAAAGCTCTAAGAAATGGAAAAGTTCAGGGAGCTGCTTTAGACGTATTCGAGAAAGAACCCCTGCCCGCTGATAGCCCACTTCTTAAGATGCAAAATGTGATACTAACACCCCATATAGGATGGTACTCTGAGGAGGCAATGGAAGAGCAGAAAAGAGAAGCAGTATTAAATGTTAAAGCTTTTCTAGCTGGTAAAGAGCCACCATATGCGGTAAATGTACGGGGGTAGATGGTACGCATTCTTCTAATAACATTACAGTACATAGTTAGTTAGAATTTTTGACAGCATTCATAATCTTAACAAAGACCGTTAGTTGATTTCGTGATCCTACTTTTATACGTTATCTTTATCCTTTCACCGCGCCCCTAAAGAGACCACTTATCATATACTTCCTAAATGCATAGTACAGCACAACAGGTGGTAGCGCATAGATTATTGCAGTAGCCATGAAAATGTTCCAAGGACTATCATCTGCCGCAAGGAAAGAACTCATTCCAATTTGTAATGGGAACTTGGCGTCTTCATTTAATAGCAGTAGCGGGTATAGGTAATTGTTCCATGTGAACATAAAGGAATAAGTAAAGATCGCGACCAGCATTGGTGCAGCTACCGGTAATAATATCCTGAACAGATATGTAGTCGTGGAGGCACCATCAATTTCGGCGGCCTCCTTCAATTCTCTCGGCATACTATTGAAATATTGGGCCGCCATCCAAGAATTAAATGGAATAGTTAAGATAGACAATGAAAGTGTTACCGCGATGTCAGTATTCAGAAGATTGTAATACATCATCAATATGAAGATCGGAATAGCAAGCAGCGCAGAAGGAAAGATATACGTAATGACCGATAACGTATTAAACAGGTTTTTCACTTTCTGAGACAACGTACTTTTATTAGAGATGGCGTACCCATATAGGACGCTAACCGTAAGTGACAAAAGTGAGACCAGTAATGCGAATTTTATACTATTGCCAAACCAAGTCCAGAAAAGATTTACTCTGAAGTAACGTTGTGTAAGAACCTCTATGTAAGGTTCTATTGTTGGATTAGGAGGCCAAAGATGCGTTTCCCATACTTCTTCATAAGTTAGCAATGATGTGACAACCATATTGTAGACTGGAGCCATCACCCATACTATCAATATGATCGCTATGAGTGAAATCGCAACATCAGTTAGTCTAATCCTCATTATTCACCCCCCTTTCTCAGTATGTTAAGAATTAGAGCCATTACCAAGACTACATATGGTAGTACTGAGAGGTAAGAAGCTATCGCCCCTTTAAGATCGCCATAATAGAAGGCCTGTCTGACGCCAAAAGTCGTTATTGTATGAGTGCTGTTATTCGGTCCACCCAAGGTTATGAGCCATATCGCTTCAAATTCTCCTATACTCCAAACTGTAGAAAGGAGCAAACAAATGAAAAAGGTATTTCTTATTAATGGGAAAGTTATGTTCTTAAAGGTGGCTATCGTAGACGCACCGTCAATTCGCGCCGACTCATATAATTCTTCGGGTATTGCTTGCCTTGCAGCTAATAACATAAGAATCCATAGGGGTGTCCATTTCCAAACATGAAAAGCTATTATGGACGCCATAGCTGTAGGATAAGTTAATAACCATGGCACCTTCGGCAATCCAATCATACTCAAGATTAGATTGACCGCACCATAATCTACGTCTAGAGCCCATCTGAAAGAAAGTGCTCCAGACATAGCAGGTATTGCCCACGGTAGCGGAAAGATAAACGAAAGGACCTTTACGAGAGGATTTCTTGAGAAACCGGAAAGTAATCCTGATATAAGGAGAGCTAAAGTTAATTTGATCGGGATTGAAATACCGATGAAGATCATCAAGTTAATGAGTGATCTCACGTATAACTCGTTATGAAGTAGGGAAACAAAATCCTCAAAGGATATCAAACTGGCAGAAAGTATGATAGGATATACAATTAGGGCTCCGAAGAAAATACAAAAAATTAGGATAGATATTACTTCGATTCTCATCTCTTTTCATCCCGATATCCTTCTCGCTACCATTTCTTCACTTCGTTCTGATACTTGTCTAGATAATCCTGCCAGCTCTTCAATGCCCATTCGGCGGCCTCATCTTCGGACATTTCTCCTCTAACAACTTTATGAATTGCGGCCATCGGGTAAGCGTCTAGATAATTCCATGGATGACCGAACCATTGAGCCATATGCGACATGGCTACATCGCTTTTAAGCATCTCGTAGACCGTCGGGAGATGAGGATCTCTCTTTTCCTCCGTCGAGAAGCCCTCTCTCCAGAAGGGATCGCTTTCAAGAACCGCTCTCGCTATAGGGAATCCTCTACCACCCTGGGCCTTCAGGAATGCATTTATGACATCGGGGTCAAGGAACCAGTCTAAGAATTTCTTTACGAGCTCTACCTTTCCAGCTTTATATACATACCATCCACTGACCTGGAACATTGCAGCCCCCGGCGCACCTGTTTCGCTGGGGAACCTTGGAAGCGTCTTAGTCTTATCATAATATACTGTCTTATCTTGTCCCCACCAATATAATGGGATGCTCATCGTCCCATTGAAGACGCTGATGATATTCTTTGCATGGAATGCTTTATTATTGTCGGGAGAGCCCCATTCTAGTATGCCATCTGGCATGTAATCCGCATTATATAAATCAACAAACCACTTTATAATTCTCTTAAGACAATTAACATTTTCCGGTCTATAAACCTTGACTAGACCTTTGCTATCCCTTTCTAGTACCCACCCGTGCCAAAGAAGTATATGCATTAATTGCTGGTAACCATCTCCCGGATTGGATCCGATGCCACCCATTGAAGGCCATCCAATACCATATGTCTTCCCTTTAGCGCTAGGATCTTTTTTCCATAACTTGTCTTGCGCCTCCTTCCAGAAATTCGTGAATTCATCAAATTTCATCGGTATTTCTTCGGGATCCGTTGGCATTCCTATCTCCTCTAGTATGTCACTCCAGTAGTGGATCGGAATATTGGAGGCCACGTATGGGATGTATGCTAGAATTCTCTTCTTTTCGACCCCATCATACCAATGCGCGCCCTCAATTGCCCATTCAGGTACGTCTAGCTCTTTCAACTTGTCAATGTATTCGCTCATGTCTTCAACCCAACCTTTCCATCCATATTCTGGAAGCCAATCCAAGGTCCAACAGAAAGCTGCATCAGGAGGGTTGCCAGCCATAGCGCCGGAAGAAACCTTTTTCAGTACATCTTCCTGAGATAGCGAGCTCAATTCAATTTCAATACCAGTTTGTTTTTTAAATGCGAGAGCAAGCCACTTTTTGGCTTCTTCTTCCTCTTTATACCATCCTTTCTCCGTTACAAGCCATAGTTTACCTCCCGTCACTGTAGTTCTCGATGTCTGAGTTTTTGAAATCTGTGGTACCCCTGAAAGATAATAGTATGACACTCCTCCAATAACAGCAGCTGCGGCCACTCCTCCGATTATTCCAAGCATCTTCCTTCTGCTAATTTTCCTTTCACTCATAACTCATCAATTCTTGAGTAAGAACTCCCTACTATTATAGGTTTTTCACCAGGTTATATAAGAGGCGATGACTAAGTACTTTACTATTTCTATTTAAGCTTAAATACTGTTACGAGCTGAGTGGTTTATCAAGATGCTCCCACGTGAGCGCGTAATCAGGGCTATCGAATTTAACGAACCTGATAGAATCCCCAATGGTTGTTACTGGCTGCCCGCAGCTAATAAGAATGAAGCTGCGCTGAGAAAAATCTTCGAACGATATCCAAAGGATTTTGCAGACATAGGATACTATTTCGAACATTATCAAGCTTACCATGAAGGGACTTATCGTGATAAATGGGGGTGCGTGTGGAAGAACACTTATGATGGTATTATAGGACAGGTAATTGAACATCCACTAGAAAATGCGACTCTCGAAGACATTAAGAACTATGAGCCGCCATCACCTGACGAAGTACTCAACTTTGACACTGTTGAAAAGAATCTTTCGAATCCAAAGATTAAGGAAAAATACATACTAGGAAGCATAGGCAACTTCTTCCAACGCGTCTTTTACCTAAGAGGGTTCGAGAAAACATTGCTTGAGCTGACTCTGGGAAGGAAGGAGATATCGACTTTAATAGAGAAGGTTTACAAACACGTGTACGAGCTTACAAGACGCTGGCTTGAATTGGATATAGACGGCTTGATATTATTAGATGACTGGGGCACTAATGATAGGCTTTTCGTTAGACCCGAAATATGGAGGAAATGTTTCAAAAAATATTATGCTAGCATATTTGCAGAAATAAAGAAATCTGGAAAACACGTTTTCTTCCATAGTGATGGATACGTTGTTGACATAATTCCTGATTTAATCGAAATTGGAGTTGATGCCCTTAACGTGCAAGTTGCTTTAATTGGAATCGACACATTATCAAGGTTATGTAAAGGAAAGATATGCATACTTGCGGATATAGATAGGCAACGACTACTGCCTTTCGGAAAACCAGAAGAAGTAAAGGAACATGTGAAGCAAATTATCAGGGGACTAGGTTTGCCTACGGGCGGACTGATTGCCTGGGGAGAAATCGGCCCTGATGTGCCGTTAGAAAATGTCGAGGCTATGCTCCAAGCCTTCTTTGAATACGATATAAAATCCCTTAGATAGGTAAGATTTATTTAATAGGCTTTGAGCTTTCACTCATATAGGCAGGGAAGCGCCTAGAACACCATTTTCTTCTAGAAGAATGTTTAAATAAAGACTACTTGATACCTTTATCCATGAATGTAACAGAATTGAGAGATTACTATGCTAAGGGAGCTGTAATGGTGGTGCAGTTAACACCATTTAAGGACAATGAGGACTTGGATCTAGAGGGATTAAGAGAAAATACAGAATTTTTAGTGGAAGCAAGAAAGTATGGCCCCTTAGTGTTAACACCTGCCGGCAGCACAGGTGAACAGTACACTTTAACCGACGAAGAATATAAGAAAGTTATAGATACCGTCATTGACGCAGCAAATGGAAAAGTCCCAGTTGTTCCAGGAGCTAATCAGGCAGGAACTCGAGCTGCACTAGAACGTGCAAAATATGCACAAGACGCTGGAGCAGACGGAGTTATGGTCGTATTGCCGTTCTACCATGTCCCTAATGAAGAAGGACTATATCTACACTATAAGAAAATCGCAGAAGCATTAGACATAGGTGTAGTTGTTTATAATAATCCGGATGTTTCGAAGATTTACATGAAACCACACCTTCTGAAAAAGCTTGTTGAAGATGTAGATAACATTGTAGCAGTAAAAGAGAATACTCCGTTCATACCTACTTTATACCAGCATGTTAAGATGGTTGGCGATAAGATTCCGATCCTGCAGGGTAGAGGAGAATGGTGGTTCGCAGCAACAGTTTTCCTCGGCGTAAGAGGATATATATCAGGCTACGCGAACTTCATGCCCAAAGAATGTCTAGAACTGTTAAAAGCTGGATTATCACTTGATCCTGCGAAGATAAAAGAGGTTATGAAGAAATTTGAGCCATTAGACGACTTTATTAGCGAAATGGATAAGAAGTACGGCCCATCGACCACAATACTACCGTACCCCTACATTGGATCATACATGGTTTATCCAGTAATGAAGGCGGTCATGGATATGATTGGTCTTCACGGAGGATCTATGCGATTACCACTTGTCAACTTGAAAGAAGAAGACAGGAAAGCTTTAGAAGATGTAGTCTTTAACAAGCTGGGATTGAAAAAAGTAAAATAAACCTCTATACTTAAGCATTTCTAAATCCTTTTTGTGAATTTAATTCTACATTTACTCACAAAATTTTTGGATTTTATATAGTATTTGAAAAAGTAAGTACCTCTAAACCTACTAAACAGCCCTTACTCAACTTGATAATAAAATGACCGCTCCGAGCAGACTATTCATTAGAAACATACTGCTAATGTCAACGTCGATTTTACTTTCGGTTTTTTAAAATCATAGAAACTTGTCTAACTTTTTGAATGTCCCCCATTGGCGGAAGCTCATCTGATATCCCGAGAATTATCCTCGGATAAAAATTCTTTAGAAGCTCATCAATGATCTTGCGAAGCATTAATACATCTGTTTCGGGCATAAAGCAAAGGTAAGGGATTCCATCAACGATAGTCAATTTATCTTTTATTACTTTTTTGACTTCATCTATCTCGACGTCTCCCCCTGGTTTGAATGTTACAGCTTCTATACCATCAATTCCACTTTCACTTATCAAATTAAGCAAAGGCTTAATGTATCCATCGCAATGAAGCAACACCACCTTCTTCTTAGAATGAAGTTTGTCGGAAATCTCTTGATAATACTCAAGACAATACTTCGAGTAGTAATTTGGCGAAATTAACCGAACATCAATGTTATCTGGAATAGTGATAACTTCTATGGGAAAATCTAGTACTTTATCTATCCATTTTTCTATCGTTAACTTAATGGCTTCCATAAGCTCTTCCACTAAGAGTTTATTCTTTAGAAATCCCAAGTAGGTATTTCTCGCGCCCATATATTCTATGATAAGTCTAGGGAGAGGCGTTCTAGGAATACAGGCCCATATCATCCCCTGCCCACGCAACCATTCTCTCAACAGCTCATAAGATCTTCTATCAAATTTATAATCTGTTCTTTCTAAGATAAAGCACATTATTTTTACGTCTCTCTCCAACTCCTTTATTGGATACTCCACTCTATACCATGATTGACCTGATGGGCTAAATCTATCAACTGATCTCAGAGAACCTAATGGAGTTTCGTATATAGTTATGATATCATTCCCTACTCTCTTTCTAGATATTCTAACCTCCTCATCGCTGCCAACTGTCCCTAGAAAGCTTTCACCTGAGACAGGCTCTATTGGAATAGGTAAGTTATATTCTCCAAAGGGAGGGGGTAGGAGACCATATATTCTTCCAGTTAATACATAGAGCCTCATGTAGGCATCCAACTCTTTGTAAAATTCTACAATATCTTTTGAAATCCCGTATCTCTCCTTATTATAATTATACCACATTTCTAGTCTAGGTTGCCATGGAATAAAGTCTGGCTCTTCTCCACGGAATACTTTCATAACTTGTCTTTCAAATTCGTTAGTTAACATGTCAACCACCACTTAATCTATCTATATGATATAAACCTTGGTTCTTACAGAGAAAAACAACTAGTATAATTTATTGATCAAGAAAGATATTTAAATAGCCGAGCGGATGTTAATTTCAAGTATGAAGGAAAAAGAAAAGCCCGAATTCAATTCTATTACCAATAAAATGAGGAATAAGAAAATTAGCCGGAGAGCTGCGTTATCTACGGCGGCGAAAACTGCTATAGGTGTTGTTGTCGCGGGTGTTATAGCTGGCGTGAGCGGTTTTTACATCGGAAGCAGTGCTGCCAAAACCGAAACATTGACGAAAACCGAGACGGTCACTGCTGCTAAAGCGACAGTAACCGAAACGATAACTAAGACGGTTACTCAACCAGTTACGAAAGAGGTCACTAAGACGGTAACGGTAACGGCGAGTGTGCCGGCTACAACCACGCAAACAACAGTGACCACCGCTCCATCGACTGCAGGCGTAATTAACATGTATGTCGCACAAGGCTGGTACCCCGGCGAGAATGAGGCAATGCAAGCCCTAGTAAATAAGTTTACAAAGGAGACTGGTATTGGGGTAAACCTGACTTTCTTAGCAGAAGCAGATTTGCACAAGAAGATAATTGCAGGGTGTACTGCAGGAAATCCGCCAGACATCGCACACTATCGTATGGCAGATCATGTAGGACAGGAACTTGCTTGGAAAGGATGGCTTGAAGATGTGAGCGAGTTTGAAGATAAGTGTAAAGAGCTAGATTATTTTGACTGGGCTATTGATGCAGCATACATCTACGACGCGGTCAGGAAGCAGAAAATAATGGCTTTCGTACCATTTAGCGTCGACTCCACGCACTTTACCTATTGGAGAGACCTCCTAGAAGAAGCTGGCATGCCTTCAGCACCTGAAGAAATACCGCTTGAGTGGGATGAATTTGTTGACTTCTGGAAAGAGGCGCAGGATAAGCTTTGGTCTAAGAAACCGGAGTATAAGGAGAAAGTTTACGGCATCGGGTGGCCAAGTCTTGGTGGTATCGGTGTGGATCCTGGTGATGGCTGGGGTCAAATAGCCCATATGCTAGCATGGTTTGGATTTCAACCTCTCAAAGATGGAAAAGTTGTGATGGATTCGCCTGAGAACATTGAAGCGATGAAGAAGGTAGTCAAATGGATTGTAGACGTATATAACGCTGGCTATATGCCGAAAGGAATTATTGATTGGGGTTCGCCCGATAATAACAAAGCTTTCCATGCCAAGCAAATAGTGAGTGTATTTAATTGTTCATTGTCAATCCCCCTTTACTGGTGGACGCAAGACAAAGACGCGTACTTCAATAAGACTGCAACGCTTTCTTCGATGCCAACATTTAATGGTAAGAAAGGTGCAAACCTATGGTACTCCTTCGGATGGTGGGTATTCAAAGACGGTAAGAACAAGGATCTTGCCAAGAGGTTTATCGAGTGGTTCCTAAAACCAGAAAACATAAATTACTATCTGAAGGCGAAATGGGGCAGGGAGTTCCCGGCTTCAAGAACAGTTCTTGAATATGATTCGTTCTGGAAAAATGGGAATTCAGAAGCTGGTAGAAACGATCCGCACATTCCGACGTTCTATCATAGGCTCATGGAACAGCCTGGAGAGCCCGTTTTCCATCAGATGATTCCTTATCCGAGCGACGTTACTAAGTACGGATATCCGCTGGCTGCAGCAGTCAGAGTAATCACAGAAGGCGTATCCGTGGATGAGGCTGTCGAGGATGCGATAAACGATTGGATCAACTTCCTGAAGAAATACCAAGAAGAGATTGAGAAGTGGTAAGTAAGAATTATTGATAGGGCGAGGACTAATGAAAAGGATTCTGACGTTTGCACTACTTTCATTCATTCCCTTTTTTGTCGTGTTTATCTTCTTCATAATATATCCATTAGCTGCTTCTCTCAGTATGATGTTCATGAACCCAGAGATAATTACTGAATTATTTTCAGATAAGCTGTATATACGTGCTTTTTATAACACTTTAATATTTGTTGGTGTAGCTATTCCCATCAAACTTACAGCAGCACTATTCCTTTCAGGATTTCTATCGCATTTTAGAAAATATTCGATTGTAAAAGTTGTCGGTGTTCTCTATTTATTGCCATGGGCTCTTCCCGCAGTTCCTGCGGCATTATCGTTTAGATGGAGCTTAAATTACGATTTCGGTTTGTTTAACAAGTTTTTAACGGACTTAGGGTTGCCTAAAATCCCATGGCTATTGACTTACCCGACTGCGATGGCGTCGATAATAATTTTCCATGTTTGGAAGTGGTTACCGCAGTGGACGCTTCTTCTATATGCTGGTAGACAATCCATTCCAGATGAACTATATGAGGCTGCAAAAATCGACGGTGCATCCCTATGGAGCAGTTTCACAGATATAACGTTTCCGCTATTGAAGAAACTGTTTGTTATATGCATGGTCCTTTCTTCGATATGGAGTATAGGAGAGTTTGAAGCTATATGGCTCGTAACTATGGCAGGACCTAATCAGGCAACACATACTATAACTACGCTTGGATTTAATGAGGTTTTCCAATTCGGGAACTTTGTTAAAGGCGTCTCAGTTTATATGTCAGTCCTACCACTAATAAGTGCATTGTTGCTAGTGCTGATAATGCTCTTCAGGAGGTGAGAAAAATATGAAATACTTGAAGGAAAATCTCCTTGTAGGCTTCGTTTCTCTAATAGTGCTCGTATGGACTATTTTCCCAGTCTATAATATGATTATAACCTCTTTTAAACCCTGGAGAGAGGTATGGATGGCCACTTATTTTCCACATCACCCCACATTAGAAGCGTATATCACCATTATAAATCAAAGCTACTTTAGAGTGCACAAGTACTGGTTATGGCTATGGAATAGTATCAGAGTATCATTAGAGGTTATGGTTTTGGGAGCTCTTATAGGGCTTTTAGCAGGATATACTATCTGTGAAAGATCCGCTCTTAGAAGCTTTATAAAAGGTACGTCTAGAATGATAAGCCTGCTTGTTTACATATTTCCCGCATCGCTACTTTCGATACCCATCTACATATTGTTAATGAACTACCACCTTCTTAATACGGACATAGGTCTAGCACTTTCGTTAGCAACTCTAGTGTCTCCATTTAATGCTTGGATGGCTGCAGAGTATTTGAATAGCATACCCAAGGAGATTGAGGAAGCGGCGCTGGTAGATGGAGCATCAACATTCCAAATATATTTCAAGATATTATTACCATTGATAAGACCGGCGATAATCGCTTTGTCGGTTTATTCCTTCATCTTCTCCTGGAATAATTACTTGTACCCGCTGTTGATTGTACAAGATGAAGACAAGTTCCTTTTACCCATAGCACTTGGCGCTTTTCTGCAAGCGGACGACGATCCGTGGCATATCTTCTTTGCAGCAGGCTTGATCTATGCTGTACCACCGCTAGTCCTGTACTACGCTTTTAGAAGATATCTTGTATCTGGGTTATTCAGGGGAGCAGTTAAGATTTAGAGGATGCCTAAAATAACGTAGGAAGATGCATCCTCAAATCGATGTCGCTTTATCAGCTTCCCAGTCAATAATCCATCCTAGAGTTTCCTATTTTTGGGTTCCTGCTGTAGCATATGCTCCTTAAGCGATTTCGTTTCTCATTCTTTCTCAAAGGTATGTCATGGATCCGAGGGAGTGCTTGCATGACTCTTAGGTTGTCAGCTTACATGAAATCTTTCCTAATTCTTTTAGCTTGATTACTTTTGCCAATCTTCATTACAATAGAGTTCATGATATATATCCTAGTTAAGAGAAGCTACTTAGACTAATTTTAGGAGCCTTCTTCTAGCCGAAACTTTCTGAATGCTTCAAGTATCTCTTGGTCGAGGGGCTTATGCTTTCTCCCACGCCTCCTTCCGATGATGTATGGGCCTATAGATGTATAGGCTTTCTCGGCAAGC
>CAZOWB010000008.1:0-14010 GCA_964583315.1 uncultured Candidatus Bathyarchaeia archaeon
CCGGATCTAGGCGGCCGCTCAACGACAAGAGAATTTGGAAGCAAGATTGCCATGGCCTTGAAGCGGATCTATGCTCGTAGCTAGATAAATTTTAGGGCAGCAGAAGGCGAAAGAAGTTCCTCTCGATATCCTAGAAACTAGCTAATGAGCAAAGCTGAAAACATTTATATGGACATAATAAGTATTCTTAATTCGATGAATATGAAGAAATATGTCGTATCAGTTATTGGTGCAACGGGCGTTTTTGGAGCACAAGTTGTAAAGAATCTCCTTAGAGGAGATCGGAAAGAAAAATATCAGGTTCTAATCTGCAAGACAACTGGGCAATCTTTCGGTAAGGTCGGTGAGTTAGAGGCAGTTGAACTTGATGAAGCTATTCCAAAAAGTGATTTCATTATATTATGCGTAGAAGACTTCGAGATAAAAGACTATTCGAATAAGATTGTACCGCTCATGAAACCTGGTGCGACAATGATACTCGTTGATGCTTCTGCTGCTTACATAGGAGACTTGATGATGAAGGACGGCTGCTCATTCGTCATGGTACATCCCTGCCATCCTCCGCTATTTGGCCCCCCAGAAGAAAAAGGTGAAGATATAGTAGTCTGCTTGATAAAGGGTAATGAGAGTGCTTTTGAGGAAGCGAAAAACGTTTGTATCGACATGTTTGAGTCCGTTAAAAAAGTCCACAGGGTCACAGTTGAGCAAATGGTCCTACTAGAACCTGCTGCAGCGGAGATAATTTTTAATCCAGCAGCGCTCCTCATAAAGCGAACCATCGATAAAGTAATTTCTATGGGTGTTCCAAAGGAGACTGCTGAGTCATTCCTACTGGGCCATGCTTTAACTGGGCTAAAAATAGTTTTTGGAAAGGATCCGCATGGATGGACCCGAACGGCAGATGCTGCAGCAAAGATCGGCTTTGATCTGATAATCAATAAAAACTGGGAAAAAATCTTCGATCGGGAAGAATTGAAGCATTTGATTAAGAGGATTTTCGAATACGCTAGAAGCTCTTAGAGCCTGCCTTTAACTTTATTTTGATGTTTCTAAAACCTGTAGGTATCCCTGGGTATTTTTGGGATTCCGTTTCTCATCATTGTAATAAGAATCTGTTAATCCACTACCTTAAGTCCTTTGCAATTTAGGGGTTTTCCGTGAAGGTTTCATCTTTAAGAGACTCTATTAAGATCTACTATTTCTTCTAGGTTTAGGTCTCTTATTTTATCCTCGCTTGGGATCCCGGTCTTGAGGTCCCATCCTCTCAAAGAATAATATCTATCTAATAGTTTCTTGAATTCTTCTCTAGAGATTCTGGATTTATCAGTTTTACATGGCAACTCGAAGTGAGTAGCAATACTTTCATCTATCTTTCTATCTCTGCCAAATTTAATTGCCAGGATTATCCTCTCCAGATTAAATATCCTTTCACCGATTTTCTCCAATTCCTTAGTAGTGAATTTTATTCCAGTACAGGTTGTGAGAAGCTCTGCTTCTAAATTAATGTCTCCGTAGAGGTCTTCAGTCTCATTCCACTCTTCATCCGTTGTTATAGGCTTCATTATCCTTGGGAAAACGAAATCGCATAGTGGTAGTGAATCAAGTATGATATGCCGATGTTGAATCCATATTGCGATCTCTGGCTTATATTGGCAACCAGGCTCTACAGCCGCTTCTTTACCCCACACTCTTCTGGCAAGGGATTTTAGCTTCTCCAAGTTTTTCTTTGAATTATCGAGATATACGTTTGCTAGATGAAGATATGAGGCATGGGAGCCAATCGTGGGATCTCGGCTTTCTGTAGCATACATTATCGCGCTAACAATCCAATAGGGGTTCGGCTCCGGATCCCATATTCGCCCTTCCCGATGAGCAAAAAATCCATATGCGAATTCAAGCACATTACCTAAAGTGATAAGCTTTTCTGGTAAATAGTCTTTCATTCTTTCGACAGCTCTTCTTAATCCTTCTGCCAGTAGATCCCCTAACTTAGTTTTTCTCAACGCCATTTCTCTTAGAAATTCAGCAAACCATTCAGGGTCTTCTGGGTTTATATCCACATCCATTAATGAAATAATGCCCTCTTTTTTACATGCAATAAGCCAGGGCTGCAGGTAAAGTATTAACGTAAGGTCCAGACCTAGGTCGTCGCATAGTGCATGTAGTTCTACGCCATCTCTTACCCCGAAAGATTTTGCTGCAGGAACGGCGATTTCGTCACTGACGTATTTTGTTTCTTCTGCACCATAGATCCAGTGATTACCTATACAGAATAATACCTCGCTTTGAATATAATTTGCTCCAAACTTAGAAGGTACATTCCTATAGATGCTTCCTAAAAGACAGTCCAATGTGCAGGCTTGCGTGCATACAGGTCTATACTTCTTCTTTATGTAACGTTTCCTTATAAAGTAGTCAAGCGCAGGTGAGCCCTTAGAGAGTCTCATAGCCTTTTTACATACCTCTAAAAATGAGTCCTTATCAGCTATATCTATTCCACCGGTTCCTTTAACCGCAATTGCCTTCAGTTTCTTAGAGCCCATCACCGCCCCAAAACCGCTGAGTCCAGATGCATTTTCCTTTGAGTGGCATATTGCAGCATATCTTACCTTCTTCTCTCCTGCTGGTCCTATACATATAATTTGAACTTCTTCTCCATATACGTCTTTCAGATATCTTTGTGTGGCCCGCGTTCCCCATCCCCAGAGGTTCTCCGCGCTAATGATTTCGACTTCTTTATCATTTATCCATAGGTACTTGGGAGTTTCTGCTGCACCTTTTACTACTATTCCATCGAAACCAGCGTATTTGAGCATGGGGCCAAAATAACCTCCCATGGTCGAGTGAGTATACCACGGCCTGGGATAAACCCTAGGCGAGACACCGCATATTATTGTCCTTCCACTTGTTGGGGCAGGAGTACCTGTTAAAGGACCAGTCATAATTATTAGCCTGTTCTCGGGGTCATATGCATCTACGCCTTTGGGAATCTCCTTCCAAGCTATTAATGCGGCTATTCCTCTACCACCTAAATAATTTTTAACATCCTTGTCTATCTTTTCCTTCCAGATCTTCTCGTTCGTCAAATCCACATGAAGTATTTCTCCTTTCCATCCATACATATTTCCAACCTCCGAATAAATCTGGCCTCCAACTAATAAGCCTTAAAGCTCCAGTGGGACACATTTCCACACAAATAGGGCCCTCCTCTCTTGAGCGACAAAGATCGCACTTTACTGCCTTATCACTACCATCTATTGTGACCATGGTTACAGCATTAAATGGGCAAACTTTAGCACACATGCCGCAGCCGGTGCATAAGTTCTCGTCGATGAATACTACTCCTTTTTCGTCAATCTTAATAGCACCTACTGGACAATGATGAAGGCAAACAGGAAATTCGCATTGAATGCAGTAGTTTATCCTAAATCTGTAAGAAGTGAAGTCAGTATAGACCTTTATTCGAGAAAGATGCAAACTACTCTTCCCTTCATTATATGTTGAGCAAGCTAACATGCATACTTGACAGCCTGTACATCGTTCAACATCAGCAAAGATCACCTTTCGATCCTTAGTTTCTCTCAGAAATACTCTTTTTTCTTTCACAGAATAGCGTTGTAAATTTTCATTTTATAAATTTTATGATAGCTAGAACTCGTGGCAAAATGATTCCATTTTTGCTGAGGAATATCTGATCCTGTTCTAAAATCGGCGAATTTTTAAGAACTCAGATCTTCCAATAATTACTGCAATCAATAATAGAACCGCTACATCTAATTGTTTAGATCTTAAGAAAAATGGTTTGGGAAAGAAACGATGAATAGACTAGTAAAAAAGTTTAGTAAATTAAAGGTGGAAAGTACCTATGTCTCCTTAGAACCCTAGCTCTTTCATTGTCTTATAGACTTCTTCATCATTTGCCCAGTTGGTTGGGTCGTCAACGTTGTCCTTCGTTGCAGGCCATGTCCTGCAAAGAACCTTAAATCCGTTGTCTATCTCTTTCATCACGGCGGGTGACCACTTAGCACCTGGCATATGTATGACAAGTCCATCGTGGAACTTTAATCCTCCCCACCACTGGTTTAGCAGGTAAGCTCCGACAACTCCAAAGTCTGTCAGAGGCTGAACAATGGTTGCATCCAGCCAGCCTTTTCTCAAAGCATCTAATCCCTCAGGGCAGCCGTCAATATTGACGGCGATTACGTGCTTTGGATCGCCAACCGGATACAATACACCTAGCTGCTCTAATGCTTGGAAGACGCCCATAGACATATAGTCACAATGCGAATAGCAAGCATCTACGCCACCAGTCGCATGCCAAATATCCAGCAAAGCGGTCCTCGCCTTCTCTGGCTCCCATTCGCAAGGAACTTCATGGATTGTTATTCCAGGATACTGCTCAACCACCTCGTGGAAGCCTTCTCTCCTCATTCTAGCTACATCCGTTCCAAGAGCTCCGAGGAACTCTACGACATATCCCTCCGGCTTACCATATTTCTCTTTTAACTTCTCTACCAGTATTTCACCTGCCTGTCTTCCGGCCAGAATGTTGTCAGACATAACTGCTACTAGGATTTCTCCCTTTTCCGCTGCCCTGTCAATACATATAACTGGAATTCCAGCCTCGTTAGCAGCCTCTACACCAGGAGATATCGCTTTCGCATCTTGAGGGACGATAAAGATTGCATCCTTCTTCTTGGCAATCCAAGTCTGCATATGAGAAATCTGTACGTTTACGTCGCCGTCTGCGTTAAGGAACTCGAATGTCCATTTAAACTTGTCTGCTCCTCTTTTCGCTCCTATCATTATGGCTACCTGGCCTAAGTCTCTTAAGAACGGAGCACAATATCCAATGTTAGCTGACTTCACTGGAGTGTAAGGAGGAGCAACTGTTAGTGTGGTAGCTGTGGCGGCTGTTGTAGTAGTTGGACTAGGTGTAACTGTTTGTGTAGCTGTAGCAGTTACGGTTTTAGTCACCGTAACCGTGCTAGCTGGCGCAGTTACCGTAGTGGTTGCCGCAGCTTGCGTCACTGTCTCTTTAACAGTCTCTTTAACGGTAACAGTAGATGTCACTGGTGAGACGCTGCCAAGGGCACCGAAATATCCCCCCAAAGCTCCTACAACAACCCCCACACCGGTACCTATAGCGACCTTAGCAGCTGTGGATAATGCTCTTCGTCTAGAGATCTTTTTTCTATATAGAGCCTCTTTCATCTTCTCACACGGACTTTATGGAAGAGGGGGGTTATTAAACTTTACGCTAGAAATAAAATATATGTGCTATTTCCGCATGATTAAGGGCCCGAGAAACTCATTAGCTGCGACGATTATATAGACTTGACTTATAGATTTTATGAAAAAAGTCTAAATAATCACAGAACCTAAAAAATCACAATGTCAAGTCAGGGAGCCGAAAGATTACCAGCTGGAACCCTGACCTTGGAAAGAATCTTACAAACTGTAGTTTACTTTCGTTCCTGGATAATTCTCGTAACACTGTTATTGTTCTTCTCAGTAATGTTGCCTCCCTTCTTTCAATCTTATAGCTTTTATAATTTCCTTTTACTTGCTGCTCCTTTGAGTATAGCCGCTATCGGGCAATCATTTTGCCTTATATCAAAAAACATAGATCTCAGTGTGGGCAATTTAGCCTTGTTGACCGGTTACATAGTTGCTTGGCTATCTGCTGAGGATCCAACTTATGCATCAGGACTAAGACTTGACCCTATCCTTGCTATAGTTATCGCGTTGATCATTGCTACACTTTTAGGACTCGCTAATGGACTATTAGTTGCCAAAATTGGACTGCATCCCTTTCTAGCAACAATTGCTACATCGCTCATTTTCAGATCAGCTGCGCTTGTGATGGCCGAAGGACATACAATATCCGGTCTTCCAGAAAAAGTCTTCTCAGACTTAGGACGAGGTAAAACATTAGGAGTTTTACCTTACTGCTTCATTCTCGCGATCATCCTATATGTAATTGCCACTCTCATTTTGAATAGAACTATGTTCGGATGGCATGTTTATGCTACAGGCGGGAGGAGATACTCGGCTTATATCACTGGTATCAATGTTAAGAAGACGATAATATTCGTGTTTATGCTCTCAGGATTGTTTGCCGGAATATCCGGCGTAGTTTTAACTGCAAAAACTCAGGCAGCCACCATAACTACAGCTATCAATTATGAATTCTATACCATTGGAGTTGCCGTTTTGGGAGGTATAAGTATAACTGGTGGAGTAGGAGAGCTACCTAACGCATTGGTAGGAGCTTTGATCTTTGGAGCAATAGAAATCGCCTTATCGCTTAGCGGAATCTCAGTATTCTGGATCAGGGTTGTTGAAGGGATCGTCATCATGATAGCGGTGATTACGGATTTCGTCTTCAGTTATCTTATGAGAAGGAGGGTGAGTTAACATGGAAAGTAAAGGGTCAATTAGTAAATTGGGCTTCCTACTAAGAGGAGAGGTCTTTCCGTGGCTAATCTTTATATTGATTACTGCAGGGGCTACTTCACTAGTTCCACGAATAGCTAGTGTAGACTTCACGACAGACTTCCTCGCGAATTTTTCCGCGTTAGCCATCGTCACCATCGCTGAGGTGATAGTTCTTATATCTGGAAATATGGACTTGAGCGTAGCCTCCACCGTTGCTCTTTCAGGAATCCTCATAGGATGGCTGAGTAATGCGGAGCCAGGGGCATCCGGCTTAGTACTTCATCCTCTATTAGCAGCGGCAATAGTAATTGCGTTAACCACAGGAATTGGAGCATTTAATGGATTCATAGTGGGTAGAGTTGGCATAAATTCATTCCTGCACACATTTGTAATGATGATCGTTTTAAGGGGATTATGCCTAGCGATAACCATGGGGCATTCCCTCTATCAGTTCAACCACAGAGTATTCTGGCTAATCGGGTCAGAAAGGCTCTTCAATATAACACATGTTTGCACCTTGGTAATGATTGCAGCCTTCATCATCTTCTACCTAATACTGGAGAGATCGAAATTCGGATGGCATCTATATGCCACAGGTGGCAATAAAGCTGCTGCGAGACAAATGGGCGTTGACGTTGTTAAGACTACTATTCTCGCTTTCACATTAAATGGGTTCCTTTGCGGGCTTGCGGGATTGCTATATGTATCAAGATTAAGAACTGCTGGCGCGACAATGGCGGCCGATTACCTATTTCTGGTATTCATAGCTGCGGTAATCGGCGGAGTTAGTCTATTCGGTGGCGTCGGGTCTATTATAGGTGTGGTCCCAGGAGTACTAACCGTGGGAATGATACAGGTCATACTTAACGTGATTCAAGTCTCTCCATTCCTGATTGAGGGGATAAGGGGAGCGATACTCATAGTCGCTATAATCGTTGATGCCATCAAATCTAAGTCTTGGACAAAAGTTATTTATAGTTAGATTTCCTACAATCACCCCAAGATTAACTACTTTTACGATGGTATGATGTATTCTATTTTTGATTCCCTCTTTCTCCTAGAGTGTTGTGCAACGGCAGAAGAAACTATATATACTGCATGGTAATGTGAAGGTCAGAGTGGTGAGATAAATGCCCCCTGTCGTTGAGATGAAAAATATCGTTAAGAGATTTGGAAGCATTGTTGCCGTAGATAATGTTAATATAAACTTGCGAAAGGGCGAAATACTTGCCATAGTAGGGGACAACGCTGCTGGGAAATCGACATTATTGAAATGCTTAGCAGGCATATATAGACCAGACTCTGGAGAAATATACGTTAATGGTAAAAAGGTGGAATTTAGCAGCCCCCTTGATGCACGTAAACTGGGTATCGAGCTCGTTCCTCAAGACTTTGCATTGGTTCCATGTAGAGACGTTGTTAGTAACCTTTTCATGGGAAGAGAAATCACGACAAAGGTGCTTGGCTTCATACCTCTGCTCGATGTTAAGAAGATGAAGAAAATGGCTGAGGAGCATCTCTTACGCTTAAATATCAAAATCAAAAGCACCCAAACCGTCGGAACGGCTTCTGGTGGTCAGCAACAAGCTGTTTCAATAGCGCGAGCATTGTTCTTTAGGCCACGCATTCTACTATTAGACGAGCCTTCTGCTAGTCTCTCGATAGTTGCTATCGAAAGATTGCTTAGATTAATGAAAGAGCTGAAGAAGCAGGGTACTTCTCAGATATTTATCACTCATAGATTGAGGGACGTTATGGAGGTAGCTGATAGAATATACGTTATGAGGCGAGGCAAGATTATAGCAGAAAGGCTTGCAAGTGAAACAAACATTGAGGAATTGACGCGGTTGATGTTGGGAGAAAAGGAGGAAGTCGTCGAGGTATTTGAATGATAGCTGATACTTAATTTTTCTTCACACTTCAGCAGTAATAGCCGGTTTTATTGAGAATTTACATTTTACAAGACATTCTGCTTGCTAAAAGTCTCGGGAACAATAATGGCAATGACCTTCCTAAACATTTAAAATATTTCCCATCAGAAGAACAAATAGTTATATACAGGAGTAGGTGTGAATAGCCGAGGTGGTAGCAAGTTGTCTAACACCTCAGGGAAATATGCTGTTATTCTCGCGGTTCTCGGCAATCTTTATGACAGGTTTGTGACAACAGGTTACAAGCGTGAAATGACCGACGTAAGTTTAGCAGATAAACTTGACATCGTTAAGAAAATTCCAATGGCGAAAGGAGTAACCTTGATGTATCCTTCTGAATTTGAAGCCGAACCTGAAGCGGTTGCCAAAAAAATTTCGCAATATGGATTAGAGGTTTCAAACGTTATAGCTGATACCTTTTCCGATCCTAAGTGGATGAACGGTTCTCTAACCGCCAAAGACGAAAAAGTTAGAAAAGAAGCTATAGAGCTTATAAAAAATGCTTCTGACGCCGTTAAGAAGATAGGAGTTAACAAATGCTGCTTATGGTTTGGCCAAGACGGACACGATTATCTCTTCGACGATCATAAAAGCAAGTGGAGATTGCTTATCGACGGGTTAAAGGATATCACCTCATATAATGAAAAAGTAACATTCTTCATCGAATATAAGCTGAAGGAGCCGAGGACCCATGCCATGGTTTCGACGGTAGGAAAGTCTTTGCACCTCATAAATAAAGTTGGTGCGGATAATCTAGGAATAGTCCTAGACACAGGACATGCCAATATGGCGGATGAAAACTTAGCTGAATCTGTATACTTAATTGCGGAGAGCGACGTACCTCTTGCCCTCCACATAAACGACAACTATGGTTATTGGGATGATGACATGATCTTCGGCTCGATAAACTTCTGGAAATCTGTAGAATTCATTTATGCGTTGGAAGACGTAGGATATGATGGCTGGTACGAGATTGACGTCTTCCCGTACAGGGAGGATACTGTGAAAGCAATCAATCAAAGCTTCCAAATGTTAGATTACATAAGAAGAAAAGTCAAGGAGAATTTCAAAGAATTGCAGAAAGCTGTTGAAAGCCGCGACGTACATACTGCGATGGATACCGTAAGAAGAATATTCCTCAAAGAATACGAATAACCGAAAATTCCAGAACTTTCTCCCATATTTAATTTGTCGAAAGTTACCTCAAACATTAAGAATTAGTTTTCATTAGACCCGAGGAAATCTATTAATGCGTGAGGTTCGCTAGACTTATATCACTGTGATCTCCAAGAAAACGAAGAGGGTAGGAGGCTGTGAGGAAATGATTAGGAAAGATTCAAACAATCGGATTTCTAAAAACAAGAGGGGGATACCTGTCATCAAGTATGTAATATGTGCTTTCATAGTCATCGGAGTTGTCATTGGAATTATTGGATATTTTATCACCACATATGGAAGCGAGTTTGACAGCTTAAAATCGGATATAAAATCTCTAAGAGAAGAAGTGAGCATTCTCAGCCTGACTATTAGTTCTCTGCAAAAGCGACTAGATGACCTTCAAGCGTCACTAAAAGAAATTCAAGCAAGTTCATCGGCTTCGGACAATGTTCTTAACGTCACTTTCATTGTTACTAATATGTCCGGTAAGCCGTTAAACATAGTGGTTGAGAACTTACATATATCTCCAGAAATTTATGACTCTATTAGGATCATTAACGGTAGCGTGGTGACTATAACGGGGATGAACAAATTCGTAGAGTATACGATATCGATTGAATGGCCGTCGCCGATCTACAATGCAACTGCTGCTGGAAGATGGATATTTCACCCAGAGGAACTTGATGGAGAGCGGTTATTACTACCTGTCGGAGATGTCGAAATGTTAGTAATAGATAAGTTCAACATGCCTATACGGGGGGCTATAGTCAAGATGGCTAATTTTTATGGAGTATCCGACTTTCATGGTAAAGTCTTGCTTAAGAACGTTCCCTTACAGCGCTATGATTGGCCAATTACCTATTACGTAGAAGTAGAGTATGCTGGTCGCTCTTTCGATTTTCGCGTTACCTTCAGTAAGGCAAAGAACTTTGCGATACTCTGCATTGAATATACCTGATGGATTTTATGAATGCTGAGACGATAATGATTCGCATCATAATTTAATACAGTAGGTTAGTTAAATTACAATAAGGAATTGGGCAGCATAGTATGAATACTGCTAACCGATCTGCATTAAAGACTAAAGTTTGGGCTTTTGCTCAATAACTGTGATTGAGGTTGAAGGAATTTCTGGAGTTATGATATGCCGAGAAAAATTTTTATAAATCTTGTATGATGTTGTTGAATCGGTGTTAGAAAGATGATTGGTGTTTTTGACATAGGTAAGACGAACAAGAAATTGATAATTTTTAACGATGATCTCGAGCCTATCCTCGAAGACAAAATTCAAATTGGCGATGAGCTAAGAAATGGAATCTTGTGTGAGCGAGCCGAGGATATAGCTTCCTGGATGAAATCATCGCTCAAATCCATGTCCTCTAAATATCCGGTAAAGTCGATCTGTGTTAGTACTCATGGAGCTGCCATAGTATATTTAGAAAAAGGTAAGCTTGCCATGCCTGCCATCTCTTATGAGCATGAAATTCCCCCTCACATTAAAAAAGAATTCTTTGAAGAGTTTGGATCAGCTTGGGAGCTTTACGCCGTCACGGGCTCCCCGCCTTTAGGACAATTACAGAATGTAGGAATTCAGGTATATTGGGTATCAAAGCAGTTCCCAGAAATTTATTCACGGGTCGATGAGATTCTTTTCCTGCCAGCATACCTGACTTATGAGTTATCTGGAGCACATGCCTCGGAAATAACAAGTGTTGGCTGCCATACTTATCTTTGGGATTTAAGGAATTCGAAATGGAGCTTTATTGCTGAGCGGCTTGGTGTTGATTCTAGGTCGCCTGAGCTTAGAGCTGTTTGGGAGCAAGTAGGTAAAGTAGAGGTAAATGGATCTGCCATAATAACTCCTGGAATACATGATACTAACGCATCTGTTCTGCCGTTCGCCAAGCTACGAAGAGAAGATCTAATTTTGGTATCAACTGGGACTTGGTGTGCTTACCTGAACCCCACTGCTGAATTTAAGCCGAGGAAGGAGGACCTTTACCGCGATGTTCTTTATTTTGTAAGCGCTTTTGGTAAACCATTGAAGACAGCGAGGTTTAGGGGGGGAGGTGAGCATGATCATTATACCGATATGATCATTAAGAAGTTCAATACTGATCCAAGAAGCATGACTCCTCGAGCTGAGATCATAAATGAGATAGTAGGTAAATGCGAAGATTTCATATTACCTGGATTAGTTAAGGAAGCAGGTCCGTTCAGAAGAGAGAAGCCTGAGATATTGGGTTCAGCCTTTTTAAAAGATCCTGCTCATGCTTATCACCTATTAAATTTGTATCTGGCTATGACTTCTTATGTTTCAATAAACTTAGTCTCTGAAAGGAAGCCAGCACATATCATAATTCATGGAGGATTTGTGAAAAACAACATCTATTGCAGTTTGCTATCAACGCTATTTCCCGACAGCCAAGTAACAAAATCCATGTTTGGAGAAATAACTAGCTTGGGGGCAGCCATGTGTGCAAAATGCGCCTTGGAGGACATAAAGCTTGAAGATATAGAGATCAAGCTCGACGAGATAGAAATACCTAAACTCGACGTAGATATTGATAAGCTTTTCAGATACGTGGATAAATTCGTTGAATTGGCATCTTCCTCAAAGGAGTGATGCAAGAACTTTCATCAACATTTTACTAGTGTGCTGACTAAACTTTCTCCACTAAAGGGTGCAGGGTCCTATGACGAGAGAATGAATTATCAGAATTTGTTTTTGAATTTAGTTAAAGTAGTGTGCTACTTAGTCCATCTGTGGACTATGAGGAAGCTGGTTTATATTAAGCGGCTGATAAATTTAAATCATGGTATGAGCTTCCGTCCTTACGATGGGTATGAAGTTCGATATTTCTCTCATGACGAGTCTCGACGGCATAGATATTGATAGGTACATTGTGGGTATATATTATGTGGAGTTTCCTAAGGATGTAAGTTGCCTTGAAAAGGCTGAACAAATGGCTATTGATCTGACTACTGGCACATGGACTGCCGTAGCAGGAGAAACTAAGGAAATGCGAGAAAAATATGGAGGAAAAGTTGTTGGGGTTTATGAGATACCTGACTATGAATTTGGCGTCCCAAGAGAGGTGCAGGATACCAGAAAGTATGTTATCTGCTTGGCCATCCCAGTTGAAAACATCGGTAATCAATTGCCACTAATGTTAACCGTAATGATAGGGGACCTCTCTCTAATGGGAAATGTCAGATTGTTGGATATAATTTTTCCGAAGAGCTACATCAAGCGATTTAAAGGACCGAAATTTGGCGTAAGCGGATTGCGCAACTTCATCAACGTGCACGATAGACCCCTATTGCTGAATATGATAAAACCCTGTTTAGGTTTCACGCCTGAATTTGGAGCTGAACTGCTCTACAAAGCTGCCGTTGGCGGCGTTGATATAATTAAGGATGATGAGCTACTTACAGATGTTGATTACAACCGTGTCGAAGATCGGGTGGTTAAGTATATGGAAGCTGTAGACAAGGCTAAACAGGAAAAAGGAGAAGAAACGATATACGCAATTAATATCACAAATGAGGTAGACAAAATGCTTGAACTAGCCGATAAAGTGATAGAGCTGGGCGGGAATGGCTTAATGGTAAATTTCCTAGTAACAGGTCTATCAGCTCTTAGAGTCCTAGCGGAGGATCCTAGCATTAAAGTGCCTATCCTAGCACATTTAGATCTTGCCGGAGTATTGTATGGCTCACCTACAACGGGTATGAGCTCCCATCTAGTACTTGGTAAACTTCCTCGAATAGCTGGAGCTGATATAATAATCGTCCCCAACATATATGGTTATTTGTACCTCATTAAGGAAAAATATCTTAAAATAGGTACAGCATTATTGAGTGATTACTATCACATAAAGAAAACATGGCCTGCGCTTGGTGGAGGAACGACGCCCAGGCATGTACCGCTTATTGTAAATGATTTTGGTAGAGATGTTATCATAGCTGCTGGAGGAGGCATCCATGGACATCCGATGGGCGCTACTGCTGGCGCGAAGGCGTTTAGACAGGCTATCGACGCTGTAATGAAGGGGATACCATTAGAAGAATATGCGAAAGAGCATAGCGAACTTGATGCAGCATTAAAGGCCTTTGGGTAACATTACAAATTAGAAAAAATTTATTTTCATAATTTGCTCGTTAGGATAATATCTTGTGAAAAGTTTAAATTTCAGTCGTGAAAAACCTAAGCATATGGTCAAGTTCTTCGGAAGGAATTTTCGTAGAGAAGATCTTCTTCGACAGGTGGGTAGCATAGATCAATTGGGTGGTATTAAGCTGTTGGAGCTAGAAGATGGCCCTGAGAAGGGTGTTAGGGTAGCTCAGATGAGAACTGGAGAGCTCAATGTTTTGATAACCGTTGATCGAGGTCTAGACATCGCTAACGCTGAGTATAGGGGAATTCCTTTAGCATGGATAAGTCCTACGGGAATAATTTCGCCGCATTTTTATGAGC
>CAZOWB010000009.1:0-416 GCA_964583315.1 uncultured Candidatus Bathyarchaeia archaeon
AGTTTGGTGTATAGAGAACGGCTATGAGAGTCCAGGTCCAAAATATATCCTAGCGGTTGCGCACGAAACTGAAGAATCAAAGATTCTAGCTCAAGCAAAACACGAACTTGACTGGATTTTCGACGTGACAACAGAGGGTTGGAAGACACTAAAGCTAATGAACCCCACAACCCAAAGCTGGTTTGAGGATTATCCGTGGATCTTCCCATACGACTGTACAGCCAGAGGCATATTCTTTAACTGCGATAAGTATCCATACAACATCACAGCTGTAAGATGGGCTCTCACATTAGCCATTAATGCAACAGAGGTCATGATAACGGCGTTTGACGGTTGCCAAATCTTTGTGCCCGTACCCGCTGGAATGGCTTACCCAGTCTTTAAGAAATGGCAGCTCGGACTCAAAGATGAACTAA
>CAZOWB010000009.1:426-12394 GCA_964583315.1 uncultured Candidatus Bathyarchaeia archaeon
CTAATGAACTTTGAGCTAAATCTGCCTAATGGAAGCATATTCAAACCTTTTGATCTAACTCCACCCTACAAGATCTATGACTACTACTCTAAAAAATACAAAGTTGTTGACCTACCAGTCGAGGAAATTTGGGGACCGGGATGGTGGAAATTTGCTCCTGACGTCGCTACGCAATTATTGGAGGCTAATGGATTCTACAAGGGTCAAGATGGTAAATGGAAGCTACCGGATGGAAGTGACTGGACAATTACGGTGAATGCTCCAACTTATGAGCTGGATTCTACAAGAATGGTTATGGCAGTAGCTGAGTGCTGGAGAGACTTCGGCATTGACGTTACAGTTAGAGTGTTAGAAGGAACTCCATTCTGGAATGAATACAGCTATGGATTCTTTGAAGTTGGCGGATATTGGGGCTGGGGTGCAATGGATCCGAATCTAGTGGGCAGAGTGTATGAGGGACTCCATTCAAGATATTATAGGCCTGAGGGCGAATATGCGCCAGCTGGAGTAAGATACCACAGTCCAGAACTCGACGCGTTAATAGATCAAGTTATGGCTATCTCACCATTTGATCCTATGGCTGAGGATCTAACCCGCCGTATTCTACTACACCTCATCGCTAATATGCCAGCAGCTTTCATGTTTGACTGTAAGAAATTCTCACCTTACGATACTTACTACTGGACAGGATTCCCAAATGCTAAAGATCCATACTGGTCATTCCTCTATTGGTGTGCTGGCGCCAAATACATCCTACCGCATCTCAAGCCGGCTAAAGCCCCCACGCCTCCACCGACGATGGTAACTTACGTCACCGTTTATGCTAAAACTGACATTGATGCCTTTATTGGCGTTGACGGTAATACTTATGGTCCATACGCCACTGGCGACACTATGGTTATACCGAAAGAAGATGCAGATCGACTTGTAGCTGAAGATAAGGCTACATATAGCCCGCCGGTTCCTCCAGAAATACCTGAAATGGCGGAATCTATATCGGAGCTACTTGGAACAACATCAGAAATGAAAACAACAATATCTGAAATGGAAACCTCAGTGTCCGAAATGAAAGCATCAATGGATGCCCTGACTAGCACAATGAATGAACTTTTGGCTGAAGTAAGAAGCATGTCCTCAACAATCTTAGCTATGGGCGTAGTCACTATAGTGTTAGTGATAGTGACAATAGCATTACTATTTATTCGTACAAAACCCTCTTAATAATGAAAAATAACTAAATTTCCCCATTTTTTTATTTTAAAATTAATGTTTATCTAAAAGTAGGAGAATAATAATTATAGTTGGGAGAGAAAAATATGGGAGCAATATCAAAACGCTATAAAGTCGTTATTCACATAGCTAGCAGATTCTTATTCTTTATTTTAACCGTATGGGTCGGACTTACCTTAGCATTTCTTGTATCAAGAGCTAGTCCCGTAGATCCCAGTACAATTTTAATATCTAGATTAATGAGTATGGGAGGCTATCTCAGGCCGGAGGAGATATTAGCCTTAAAGCAGCAGATTTTAGAATTATATGGTTTAGATAAACCCGTATATATGCAGTATCTTTCATTCATAAAAGGCGTACTTACGGGAAATTTAGGTCCATCCTTCTCCTTCTTTCCAACACCAGTCATCGAGCTCATACATAAATCAATGGTTTGGACTATATTGTTATTAGGTTTCTCAACCATCTTATCATGGGTAATAGGAAACGTTGTCGGAGTTCTCGCAGCGGTTTTCAGTCGAAGTAAAATATCTAAAGCGTTAGAATGGATCTCGATGAGCCTCTATCCAGTGCCATATGTTATATTTGCACTTGTACTTTTCCTTTTCTTCAGTCTTGTGATCCCCTTAGCTGGAGGAGTAGGTGGAGCTGGAATGGCGATGCAAACCCTTTCACTAACATACATAATCGAAGTCATTAGACGTCTCTCAGTTCCATCTCTATCTATCATAGCGCTCTCCTCGGCCTCATGGTTCCTATCAATGAAGGCTTTAGCATTAAGCGTAAAAAAGGAGGACTTTGTTAACTATGCTATCATAAGAGGATTAAGCCAAAAGACCGTCACAAAGTATGTTATGCGAAATAGTTTACTACCACAAATAACCTCGCTTGCACTTAGCCTCGGATACATCTTTAACGGCGCCTTGGTTACCGAATACATTTTTGCATATCCGGGGCTAGGAAGATTACTTTATAACGCAATTGTAGGTTCCGACTACAACTTAATGTTAGGCATACTCTCCTATTCCATAATAGGAGTAGCTTCAGCAGCCTTTATCCTCGATTTAATCTATCCTCTTATAGATCCTCGAATTAGGTATGGTGGTTAGGAAAGATGAAGGTGCCTTTATCCCTAAAAATAGCTATTGGTATAATCGCGTCTTTACTTGTCTTTGCTTTCATATTGCCCAACTTTGCTCCTTACGATCCAAGAAGATGGGCTACCGTGCCCGGAGATGAACCTCCCTCCCTCACCTATCCCTTCGGCACTACTACAGTTGGTCAAGATCTTTTCTGGCTGAGTTCCTACGCGTTAAGGAACTCCATAATTTTAGGGATTTTAACGGCATCCATATCCGTAACGATAGCTTTTCTACTTGGGTCCTTCGCTGGTTTTGTGAGGGGGTCGGTCTCAAGAAACGCATTAACTCTGCTCATAGATAGTTTCTGTTTAATTCCGGGATTGCCAGTTTTAATAGTTCTTGCATACTCCTGGAGAAAATTCTTAAGTCCAGTTCTTATAGCTTTGATACTCTCAATATTTGGTTGGGCTTGGCCATCAAGGTCAGTGAGATCCTTAATATTAAGTTTAAGGGAAAGATCTTTCACTTACACGTCCCTTCTTTCCGGCTTTGGTATGATGAGAATATTCTTCTATGAGTATCTCCCCTACATCATAAGATGGCTGGCTGTTTCTTTCCTTGGATTATTAAATTGGGCCATAGGGATGGAAACTACAATAGCTGTTTTCGGTTTATCCACTTTAGAAGAAGCCACGATTGGTTCAATAATTTACTGGGCTTTACAATATCAATCTATCTTGAGAGGAGTATGGTGGTGGGTTACTTTCCCAATACTTTTGCTTGCAATACTAATAGTAACCCTATATGAACTTTCTAAAATAATCAGCGAATTCACAGGGGTTAAGTGAAAAATGAAAACTGTCCTTAAATGCTCAAATGTTAAGGGTGGTTATAAGCTCTCGGAAGTTTACATAGATGCCGTCAGCAATGTTTCATTAGAATTGCGTACAAATGAAATATTCGGAATAGCTGGAGAATCTGGATGTGGAAAATCGACTTTTATAAAAACAATCTATGGCTATATTGAACCGCCACTAATACTAAAGGATGGTTCAATAGAACTATACGCGCGTGATGGTAAGACATTTAATATATCTTCATTAAGTTTAAATCATCTTCGAAAGAATGTTTGGTGGAAATATATTTCTTATATTCCCCAAAACGCCATGAATGTTCTTAATCCCACCATGAGAATAAGAGATCATTTTGCCGAAATATATAAGGAGCATATGGGCTTAAAAAAGCGGGATTCGTATGCCAAGGCGCAAGAATATATAGAGAGCTTTGGTTTGCCAAATGAAGTTCTCTCAGCTTTTCCTCATCAGCTCAGCGGAGGAATGAGGCAGAGAGTAGTAATAGCTCTTTCATTACTTTTCGAGCCCGATGTAGTTCTTGCAGACGAACCAACATCAGCACTAGATGTAATAAACCAGCGCGTATCTCTAGTTTTTCTTAGAAACGCCCAAAGAAAGCTTAAGAATACTATTGTTGTAGTATCGCATGATATGGGCGTTCAAAGCGTCCTGACAGATAGAATGGGAATAATGTATGCTGGAAAGATAGTTGAAGTTGGAGAAACCGAAACGATCTTCGAAAATCCGTTACACCCCTACACTAAAATGTTAATAAAATCTCTGCCAAGGCTAGGAGATAAAACCAGGCGAATGGGTGCTAAAGGGCAACCGCCAGATCTTAGAGATCCGCCACCCGGCTGTAGATTCCATCCTAGATGTCCATATTCTAAGCCCATATGCCGGAAAGAAGAACCTACATTTTTGGAGGTGGAACAAGACCATTATGTTTCATGTTGGCTTATGGAGTGATCTATATGAGTGAGTTTCTCTTAGAAGCGAAGAATATAGCAAAATTTTTTGGCTATGGTTTCCTCGGTAGAACTAAATTCCCAGCCGTTGACAATGTATCGCTTACTATGGAAGATTTTCCAAAAATACTGACTATAGCTGGAGAAAGTGGCTGTGGAAAAACAACGCTTGCGAGAGTTCTTCTAGGCTTCATAAAACCGGATAGGGGAATAGTTCTTTATAAGGGAAGAAATGTTCATAAACTGAAGCGTAAAGAGAAAAAGTTCTTTCGAAAGGAAGTTCAAGCAATCTTTCAAGACCCTTACGAGACTTTCAATCCTCTAAGAAGGGTAGATGCATACCTATTTGGGACAGCTAAATATATGTTTGGAGCAAACTCTAAGGAAGCCTCCACTCGTGTAGAAGAGGTTCTAGAGTTCGTTGGTTTATCTATCAAAGAAGTCATGGGTAAAAAACCTAAAGAGTTTTCTGGAGGTCAGCTCCAGCGGATATCCATAGCACGGGCCCTATTGGCAGAGCCGAGACTGATCATAGCTGATGAACCCGTGTCAATGATAGATGTATCTTTGAGAATGAACATATTAAACATGTTTAAAGATCTGAGGGAACGAGGGGTAAGCTTTATATATATTACACATGACCTTGCAACAGCTTACTACATAAGCGATGAGATAGCGATCATGTATAGAGGGATGATAGTTGAAGTTGGACCAGCATCTGAGGTTCTTCTCAATCAATATCATCCATACACTAAAGCACTGGTAAGATCTTTGCCAGAACCAGGAAAGAAGGATGAATGGTTGAAGGAGAAAGTAAACCCGCCGGGAATAGAGATCAAAGAATTTCTGGTTCCTGGATGCAAATATGCAGATATTTGTCCAAACAGCAGTGATAAATGCAGGAAAGAAAGACCTCCATTATTTAAAGTTGGTAATGTAAAGGTTGCATGCTGGATCTATCAAGGTCAATTCCAGCGACCCTAAAGAATATTAAAAATTTTTCTTACTACTAAAGAAAACAATGCTAAAGTAAAGAACATTCCTCATTATGAAAAGACAGTTTAATTACTATTCCATGAACTACAAGTCATAAATTAAGAATTATTTCCACATTTTTCCAGATACTCCAGAAATTTCCTTAAAGCTAGTATAGAGCCATATGCAAAATTTCTTGTTCCATTTTCTAAAGCTTTCTTGATTTCCTCTATGCTTAAGAATTCTCCGCTCTCTATTTCTTCACTATTAAGATCAAAAGGTCCATTATGATGGCATACGTATAGAACCGATATTTCACGCTCTATCTCAAAGAAGCATTTAAATTTGCATATCTTCTTTAGAGGAGATTCTATACCAAGCTCCTCTTTTAATTCTCTTCTAGCTGCCTCCTCATAGCTTTCGCCATATTCAACGTGTCCAGTTGCAGAGCACGCGTAACAACCCGGATAGAGATCCTTTTTCATTGAGCGCTTCTGCAGGAAAACCTCGCCCTTATCATTCATAACGATAATATAAACTGATCTATGAATCAATCCTCTCCGATGGCACTCACTTCTAGTCGCTTTTCCAATAACATTATCATCTTCGTCCACAACATAGAAATATTCGTCCATAAACGTCGCCTTCAAAGGACGAAAGAAAGTTAAAATTAATTCTACCACAATAATGATAAAAACTTTCTTATTAAGTGATATCAGATTAAAAATATGATCTACATTGTTGGTGTTTAGATGGATGGAAAATACACCTCGCGAGAGAGATGCATTAGAGCGATAAAAAGGGAGGAAGTAGATCTAATACCACTAAACGTTTGGATAGATGCGCCTGAACCGTTAAATAGTCTAATGAAGCGTTTGGGAATAGATGAATATGAAAAGCTGATGTCACATCTAAATATTGATTATGCTCCAGTCTATTACCCAAATTCACCTGGTTTAAACATGGTTAATCTAGATTTAAAGGGTGGTTTTAAGGAAGAGCAATTTAAAGACGAGAGAGGTCGAATTCTATTCCGTAATAAGTTCGGGGTTGTCTCTGCTCTTTCTTCTGATGGGCGAACCCATATGTATGTAGATCACCCTCTACAAAAGATTGACGTAGATGATTTTCCTTGGCCCAGCGTTGATGAAGACGGCATAAATAATGTTATAAAGATAAGAAGGAAGTACGAAGATTTCTGTTTAATGGGATTTAGTCTCCAAGCATTCGAAACTGCCTGTGCCTTATTTGGCTATAATGAAATATTCAAGAGAATGTTTCTTAGAGATAGATCCGTTGAGAAGGCGTTAGATAAACTATTTGAAATTACTTATACCATGGCGAAACTTTTTCTTGAGGCAGGAGTAGACGAAGTATATAACGGTGATGATGTGGGAGCTGAACATACTATGCTTCTCTCTCCAGATATGTGGAGGAAATATTTGAAGCCCCGCTACAAGAAGCTAGCCGATCTAGTTCATAGTAAGGGAGCATTCCTCCACTTCCACAGTGACGGCTGGATAGAACCGATTATACCCGACTTAATAGAGATTGGAGTAGATGTGCTGGAGCCTCTCCAACCAGAAGCAATGGACCCAAAAAAGATTAAACGGAAATATGGTGACAAAATAAGTTTTGAAGGAGCAATCAGTATACAAAAAACATTACCCTTCGGAACGCCTGAAGATGTAGAAAATGAGGTTAAAGCAAGAATCCGGGATTTAGGTCCAACAGGTTATATTCTTCGTCCCTCACACACAATATTAGAGGGGACTCCTCTAGAAAATATAATTAAGCTATATGAGGTTGCCCACAAATATAGAAGGATTTCATGAACAACCATCGAAAAGTTCGGATCCCGTTAAAAATCTAAAAATATATGAAAAATGAATGAGTTAACCATCTTTTAGGGTTCCAAATCATTTTTACGCGAGAATTATAATTTATTCTTAAAAATATTTATCTCGGGTGATAATATTAGTTTATTTGCCGATGACGAAAACTAAATCCCTGATTGATGAGGGACCCTGGGGTATCCGAGGCATTTTTTAAACTAAAATTTTAAACTTAGAAAAACAGTAAGTCTTTCTGTATAGGTGAAAAATCTCTTGGGTCTTGAGGAAAAGATTGCTGAGAAAGCTAGAGCCAATGGCTGGCACGTTGAGCTTAGAAAGAAGCATGGAAATCGAATCCAAGATCTTGTTCTTCAAAGAGGAGGATTAGTTCTAGTTATTCAGGTTAAGGATTTATCGAGTCCGGCGGGTCCCAGAGCTGTTACGCAAGCTAAGAAGGATTTTGACGAGTATATTAAGCATTTACTTGAGAAGAAGCTTGGTATAATGGTTGTCCCCATACTTGTCTCGAACAGGATATCTAAGAGAGCTAAAAGAAGAGCTCTTTCATATGGCATTAGACATTACAAGCCAAATGAACTAGAGAAAATTCTTAAGTAGAGGGCTCCAGCTGCTATCTTAGGCTTCAGCAATCAACGTAATCCTTACCTCCTGTTTCGGGTTTCTGAGTTTTTCAATAAGGTTTCTTGAGAAATCGCATGCAGCCTTGTCAGCCTTGATAGCTATTGTTCTATCACACACGTAGCTGCTTTTCCTAACAACCATGTCTGTTGGATGCGTAAAAGTTAGGTTTGGATCTCCGAAAGCCCTAATTATTTCCCTTTCGCCCGCCGCCTCAATAATTATCGTTATTTTAGCATTAGGTTTTCTCGCTGTTTCCTTGAATTTTTCGCTTAGGTCTCTTGCGGCTTTGTTGGCTTTAACAGCTATTATGCAGTCACCTTTTTCTGTTAAATAATGATCTTTTGTTATTTCAAATGTTGTCTTGTGCGTTGATTTTATTAGGTTATGTCCAAAGGCAATTATCTTCTCAACTTCCCTTAAAGATTCAGTCATTGTTTCCACCGTAATCATATAATTAATGATTGTTAAGTGTGGAATTTCAAGAAAAATTTCATATGATTCATAAATTACGGAAATCTAATATATCTTATTTCATCTTTACTTATCTTTAGCAGATGATGAGAGAAAAATGATATCAGAGAACATTTTTAGGGCTTATGATATACGCGGCATCTACGGCTTAGATTTGGATGATGAGATAGCCCGATTAATAGGTAAGGCCTTAGCGACCTATATAGGCGATGAGGGTAAAACTCTGGTTGTCGGTAGAGACGTGCGATTAAGTAGTAAATCCCTTAGTAATGCGCTTATAGAGGGCATGGTTTCCTGCGGATTAAACGTTGAGGATATAGGCGTAGTAACGACTCCCCTATTATACTTTGCCACCAAACATTATGGTCGAGATGGCGGAGTCATGGTTTCAGCATCACATAACCCGCCAGAGTGGAATGGCTTTAAAATATTGCTCGATAAGGGCTTTGTATGCATGGGTATGGGAATGGAAGAACTTAAGAACATAATAATTAAAAAACTTTTTAAAAAGGCAAAACTTGGAACCGTTAAAGTTAATTTGAATGCGATCAAGGACTATGAAGAACATATTTCAAAGAGAGTTAACATCAAAAAGAGCATAAAGATTATAGCTGATCCCGGAGGAGGTTCATGCACCATATTAATGCCCGAAATTTTCAGAAAAACCGGTATAGACGCTTACATAATATATGGGGAACCAGACGGTTCTTTTTCGAAGCATCCGCCGGAACCTGATGAACGAACCTTGAATGAGCTTAGATCACTTGTCTTAGAGAAGAAGGCTGATTTCGGCGTAGGTTTCGATGGAGACGGGGATAGAGCCTTCTTTATTGATGATAGGGGACGGAGACTATCTAGTAATATGGTTCTCATGGTGCTTTCCATGCATTTTTTGAAGAAGAATAAAGGCGCAGCCGTTGTTTACGAGGTTAGCTGCTCGATGGGCGTTGAGGAGACTATAAGATCCTACGGTGGAAGACCGGTTCTAAGCCGTGTTGGACACACATACATTTATGATAAGATGGTGCGGGAGAACGCCATCTTAGGCGGTGAAACAAGCGGGCACTTTTACTTCGGTGACATATATGGTTTTGATGACGCTGTATACGCATGTCTCAAAATGGCTGAGATGCTGTCGGAGGACGGGAGAAAACTTTCAGAGATAGTTGATTCCCTACCTAAATATCCGCGAATACCGGGAAAAACTTACGGTTGCCCAGACGAGAAGAAATTTAAAATCGTTGAAGAGTTAGCTGAAGAATTTAAGGCTGCTGGATACAAAACAATAACTATTGATGGAGTGAAAGTTATAACTGAAGATGGATGGTTTCTTATAAGAGCGTCAAATACGCAACCACTAATAAGATTAACTGTTGAAGCAAAAAATGAAGATGAACTCGGAAAATTAGAGTCATATGCTGAGAAAATGCTCCTCGAAAAAATTAAGGCATGTAAACATAACCTTAATAGCTATTAGTTTATTGGAAAACGTAATAATGCGGCTACTCCACCTAACGCCTTTATTTTGGCTCCAGCTTCGTGTTCAACGCTAATTATTCTAACTTTTCCGCCCTTCATTTCAACCTCACGTATAATCCTCTCCAAAGTCTCAATAACTTCATCAGATGATTCCCTAAACATTTCATCAGTCACTATGATCTCCTCAACAGCGCCTAGTGAACTAGCTCTTTCAACATCGCTCAGGCCGTAGGCGACATCACCGCGCCCCTTACCCAAGCGCTTAAGAAATTTTTCAACAATGGAGCTTTCCTCAATTATGCGAGCGTGCTTAAGTGCCTTAGTTAGTATTCCTGAGCGCATAGCCTCGTAAATGCCAGCCTTACCAACGCTATTTACGCTTTTAACGTCAACTATCTTGTTATGTAGGGTTGGCATATTTTCCTTTAAGAACTTTATAAAATCATTTTTTATGAAACCTAATCCTATGATGATTACTGAGCCATCTGTAGAATCAATTAGATCTTTAAGAGCCTTTGAGGCAGACTTAAACATTTCTTTAAGCGTCTTTAATCGCTCATTTTTTACGCGTTTCCCTGGCAAACTTATGTGTTCCTCAACCATTATGTCTATGCCAAACCCTCTTAAAACGCCGATGCAGTAACCTTCATCATCAATAGACATTATTATTACTGGAGTCATCCTCCTGGTGGTAGCCCGCTTCAGCTGCTCAATATGATAGTTTAGCCAACGCTTCTTAATGATTGTTAGTGGCTTATTCAGCGTTATATTTAGTGTGTGATGTGAACCCTTAGCCCCAATATCTTCTGGTGCGTCGCAGACTATACCATGAACCCTCAGCCTATTTAAGGTTCGATCCCAAAGAACCCTATCAACTCTAATGCCTAAGACAATGGACACGCGCTTACCCTTCTCCGGTCTCTCATATCTTTCTCCTAAGCGAATTTCGCGGGTGGTCCTAGCGTATGCAATATCATCCCTCTGAATAATATTATATAGAACCCAAAAATCATCAAGAAATTCTGGAACAACCGTAACGCGCCCATGCCTAAGATCTTTATATAAAATCTTCATGAGGAAACCTCAGTAAATGAGCTTTTAAATTTTTATTCTGCTAAATTATTAGAGCACATAAATCTACTGAAAAAGACCTAATCAGACTTTTAAGTTTTCTCCCTAAAAGACGCTTCCATCCAAAAATTATTAGGCATCAAATTAAAACGAATAATCAAATAATTTAGTTAAAGCTTTAAGATCTAGGCTAAAGAGAACTAATTAATATGAGAAAAGTGGGGACATAAAAGAAAAATGAAGAAAACAGAAATCTCCATAGATTTTAATTTGGTTTTAGGGAGAATAATCCAAAGATTGAATCGATTTATGGTTTTGGTTGAGGTTAATAACGAAAAAACTTGTGCGCACCTACCAAACTCCGGTAGATTACTAACAATATTGCATCCTGGAAATACAGCTTTTCTCAGAAAATATGATAGAAGACCATGGAGAAAAAGTATCTATAGTGTTTTTGCAGTTAAACATGAAAATATAATGGTGATTGTAGATGCGCAATTTTCTAACATTTTAGTTAAAAAAGCCATTAAACATGGACTTTTCAGTGATCTGAGCGACTATAAAATTACTAAGGAGAATTTTAAGATAGAGAGTTCAAATGTTAAATTAGATTTTATGCTAATGAAAGACTCTAAAAAATTCTATATTGAAGTTAAGAGCGTAACTCATGTGGTGGATAATATTGCTCTATTTCCAGATGCGCCCACAATGAGAGGGAGAAAACATATACTCCAACTAATTTCTCTTTCAAGGCATGGATTTAAGACAGGAATTATATTTTCAGTTCAAAGACCGGATGCGACTATGGTTAAGCCGAATATTAAGATCGATCCAAAGTTCGCGAAATTATTGAAAAAAGCTATTATAATAAATAATGTGAAAGTATTTACGTTGAAATCGATATTTCAGCCACCAAGGTTCATCATGTTAAAGCCAAATGAGCCGCCTTTCACTCTTTAAAACAAAAAGTATTAGCGGACGTGGAAAAGATTCATGTTTTTTCTTCCCTTAAAAGTCTTTCCTCGTCCCTTATGATATTATCAGATGTCAGATATTCGATTAATTTATCGCTTATAACCGGTTTCCCATCTTTCATCGGATAAAAATAAGGTAGAAATATTTCCGCCCTACTCTCAAGTTTTATGTGTAAGCCTTTTTTTATAGGTATGTCCTCAAGTCTAATTCCCTCACTTACCAACTTAGCCACATAAATTGTCCCATCAATAGAAAATTGTCCATCACCAATATTTCTTGACAGAGCTTTTGGGACCTTAACAGTTATTAGCTTCTGCGTCCTACCCCGCGGCGGATGATCACCAAGGATCCCGCCAATTATAACTGCTTCCTTATTCTTAAAATCT
>CAZOWB010000010.1:0-12108 GCA_964583315.1 uncultured Candidatus Bathyarchaeia archaeon
ACGCCGTTGGAGCAATAAACTTAAATTTTAAGCCAGGCGACCTCGTAGTTCCCCACGACATAGTGGATTTCACAAAGCAACGCCAACTAACATTTTATGATCAAGCCCCAGTTACGCACATAGATTTCACAGAACCATACTGCCCTGAGATCCGCATGATTCTAATAGAGAAAGCAAGGAAAATAAGCATCGTGCATGACCGGGCTGTTTACGTTTGTACTGAAGGACCCCGCTTTGAGACTCCGGCTGAAATAAGAATGTTCAGGATTTTAGGTTGCGATGTTGTTGGAATGACTGGCATACCGGAGGCTGTTCTCGCTCGTGAGCTCGGAATATGTTATGCAACCTTATGCTTTGTCTCGAATATGGCTGCTGGAATAGCTGGTAAACTCACTCAGGAGGAGGTTTTAGAGGCATCGAAAGCTGTTATGCCGAAAATCCGTAAAATTATATTAGAGGCAATTGGCTCTTTACCTGAGGATAAAAGCTGCCAATGCTCCTCGGTTAAACTAAATAAGCGTTGATGGCTGGAGGCGCCTAAAAATGCTAAGAACAATTCTATCATTGCTCGGTATATACAAGATTTACGAGAAGTGGCTCTGGCATCAAATAAAGAATCAGAGTAAGCCTGAACACATAGCCATAATATTAGATGGAAACCGCAGGTGGGCTCAAGAGAGCGGTCTTGAACCTTGGATGGGTCACTATTATGGCGCGGATAAAACTAAGGATGTTCTAAAATGGTGTCTCGACTTGGATGTTAAAAGCATAACGCTCTACGCTTTCTCAACAGAGAACTTTCAAAGACCCCAGAAAGAGGTTGAAAAGCTCATGGAATTATTTAAGGAGAAGCTTCAAGAAATTTTGGAAAGCGAGGAGATACACAAGTATAAAGTTAGAGTTAAGGTTATTGGAAGAGTTAATTTGCTTCCACAAAGCCTACAGGCTATGATCCGGGAGGTCGAAGAGAAAACTAAAGATTATGATGAACGCTTCCTGAATTTAGCCATAGCATATGGTGGAAGAGCTGAAATTGTTGACGCCACGAGGAAAATCGCCCAGAAAGTCGTTGCAGGCGAGCTATCACCTGAAGAGATAAATGAGGAAGTCTTCGAACAGCACCTATACACTGCCTTCCTACCAAAACAGGATCCGGATCTAATTATACGAACATCCGGCGAAGAGCGATTAAGCGGTTTTCTACTCTATCAATCAGCCTACAGCGAACTATGCTTTCTAGACGTTTACTGGCCAGAGTTTAGGCGCATAGATCTGCTGAGAGCCATAAGAACATTCCAAAAGCGCAAAAGAAGATTTGGTAAATGAGAATGTTTAGGGCTCTTTTAGGCTAGGCTCTTTTCTTGGCGCTTACAATCGATATGACATCCCTATCCTTAAGCACATAGTTCTCTCCCAATCTCCTCTTTGTCCGAGCGTCTATGGCATAAATGAAACTCTCGCCAAGCTCGGTGTGAATCATGTAAGCTAGATCCCTAGCCGTAGTATTGCTTGGAACAAGCCTCGCTTCCGGCAGAACCCTACCGTAATGATCCGTAAGTTTCTCCGGATCCTCAACCGGATAGACAACTATCATCTTAAGAAGATTTTTAAATGCCGCATTTATAGCATCCTGAACCCCCGTAGACCCATATCTGCCAAGAATCCTCTCCTTTATTATTCTGAGCGCGCTTCTCTGTTTCTCCGTGATTTTCCCGGAATCAATCACGTCAAAGTTTGAGCTACCGGGCACATAGCTGATTAACCCCCTCTCAGCGGCTCTTCTTAAGGCCAGCTCAGCTTCGGCGCAGCACGGCACAACAAGATAGCCCGTCTCCTTAAGCCTCTCAAAATTTTCTTCGGCGAAGGGCAAATCCATCTTATTTGCAGCTATAAGCATAGGCTTCGAGATTCTCCTCAAGGTGTCAACAAACTCTAAAAATTCCCCGTCGCTCCATCTTGTGGGCTTATCAGCATTTAGCCCCGTAACCCTTATTGCCTCAAGTATGTGCCCCCTCTTTATTGCTAAGCCGCTTAACCGCTCCTCAAGTAGCGTTGATAAGGAAGCGGCTCCAGCCTCAACGGTCCTAGCGATTCTAGGCCAATCCCTCCTTAAAATCTGCGCAAACCACATGGTCAATTCCCTCTCCAGAAATTTTACGTCCTCCAGTGGATCATGCGCCCCAGGCTTCACCACCCTACCCTCAATGTCGGTTGAGCCTGAAGCATCAACCACATGTATTAACGCATCAGCTCTCCTAATTTCATCCAGAAATTGGTTCCCGAGGCCTCTGCCTTGCCAAGCATCTGGAACCAGCCCGGCGCAGTCGATCAGCTCAACTGGAATAAGTCTCGTTCCATTTATGCACACAGAGTTAACCGGATTATCCTTAACATTGAATTCCTTACATACGCATTGGGTTCTAAAATAGCCGACGCCTTTGTTTGGCTTTATGGTTGTAAATGGATAGCTTGCAATCTCAACTGTTGCTAATGTTGCAGCGCTAAAGAATGTTGACTTGCCAACGTTAGGTTTCCCAACGATACCGACCATCATGAAATCCTATCTTCCTCCAAACATAACATAATTAGCTGAAAGCTAAATGAGCCTTCCGGTTAACCATCTCATAAATAACAATAAAAATTTAAGCAATTAGGTGAATGACGCAAAAACATTTATATTCGATTTAAGCGTATTTGTGGGCGTGGGTGATGGGAGTGGGCAAAACAGTCGAAATGGATGAGAGAGGCAGAATAACCATTCCAGCCGAGATCCGGAAAGCCATAAGCAAAAATAAGTTTGTGGTTGAGTTAATAAATGAAAAAACTATAATCTTAAGGCCTGTTGAAGACAAACATGAAATCGTGAAAAAGATATTGAGCATAAAGCTTGTTGGAGATAAGAAGAGATCTTCAGCGGATGCAGCTTACATTAAAGACTTTTACGGCGGGATTAAATATTGAGAATATTGGATGCGGATATTCTCTCTTACGCGTTATACGATGAGAGCCCAGCTCATACTTACGCCTGGAAAATTCTAGAGAGGGGCTTATTGGGTGAAATTGAGATTTACCTAACACATACTACCATCTTAGAGGCATATAACGTTCTTTTCTGGTTCTATAGAATAAGACCTCTTAGGGATCTTCTGGAAAAACTTAGGCTCGTAGTAAGCGAGCTAAAGATTGTTAAGCCATCGCTTACTGGTATTAGCATTTCCCAAGAAAATAATATACCTCTTGGCGACGGTCTTCTAATAGCTACGGCTCTAGATAATCGCATTCCAATCATAGTGTCAAATGATTCGCATATATCCAGTAAGGCGCCAAAATATGGATTAATAGTCGAAAATCCCATACCTGAAGAAGTCAAAAAGAAGATGACTGAATGGAAACCACAATGATGTTTAGGAATCGCTTATCAAAAATAACCTCTCATTAGTCTTTAATATCTAAAGCCAAAAAGAATCGCAAAAAATACTTATTTAGTTCCCACTACAAATTAGGTTGAAAAGGTTTACTTGGGTGAATTATGAGTGGATTACGCCATAGCAACCCTCGGAAGCCATTCTGCACTTCAGATATTGAAGGGCGCTAAGGATGAGGGCTTTAAAACCATCGCTATCTGTAAGAGCGACCACTCCCTCGTTTACAGAAACTTTGGCGTCGCAGATGAAATAATTGAGATTCCATCCTACAGAGATTTCCATAAAGTTGAAAATGATCTTATAAAACGGAACGCCATCTTAATCCCGCATGCATCGCTGATAGCTTATGTTGATTTAAAAGCAATTGAGAACATGAAGGTCCTCTATTACGGTAATAGAAAAATACTCTTTTGGGAGAGTGACAGAGAAAAGCAGCGGATGTGGCTGGAGAAGGCTGGGCTCAATCTGCCTAAAGTCTACAGTAGCCCATCTGAAATAGATAGGCTTGTCATAGTGAAGTTTCAGGGGGCCAAGGGCGGACAGGGATACTTCCTAGCCAAAAATGAGGAGGATTTCAGGCGTAAAATAGGGTCGGCAAAAAATTATACAATACAGGAGTATGTGGTTGGAATCCCAGTTTACATCCACTATTTTTACTCAGTTATACGTGACGAGCTTGAGCTCATGGGTTTTGATAGACGCTACGAATCAAATGTGGATGCAATCGGCAGAATACCCGCCAATCTACAAGAAGACCTAAAAGTAACATACACGATAATTGGAAATTTCCCAATAATGCTCCGCGAGTCCCTCCTGCCTGAGGTCTTCAGAATGGGGCAAAGGGTTGTTGAAGCCTCAAGAGAAATCTGTAGCCCAGGAATATATGGTCCCTTCTGCCTAGAAACCGTCGTGACCCCCGACCTAAAGTTTTATGTTTTCGAGATTTCAGCGCGCATCGTCGCCGGAACCAACGTTTTTATGGAGTCATCACCATATGCGCACATCAAGCATGGTAAACCAATGAGTACAGGCCGGAGGATAGCTCTGGAGATAAGAGAGGCAATAGAGCAGGATAGACTAAAGGAAATATTAGGGTAAATAAGATATTATCTTTGGTGATCCCATTTGGTTGTTGAGAGGAGTGAAATCCAGAAAATCGTCTCAGAATATGATTCTGAGAAAATAACGATTGGCGTTTTGGGTTCTCACTCAGCTGAGGAAGTAGGTGTATCCGCTAAGGCATTCGGTTTTCCAACGGTCGTCGTCTGCCAGAAGGGACGGGAGGACCTATACGCTAAATATAGTAAACACCTATTCGATCATATAATCCTCTTAGATAGGTTCTCAGATATGGTAAGAGAGGACGTTCAAGAGAAGATGCGTGAACTAAACACAATATTTATTCCCAACCGATCATTTTCGGTGTATGTCGGCTACGACAACATTGAGGGCAAGTTTAAAGTTCCGATTTATGGAAACCGATTTCTATTGAGGGCTGAAGAAAGAAATGCCCCAAGAAACCAGTACTGGCTCCTTGAAAAGGCTGGTATAAAAATACCTAAAAAATTTGAGAGACCGGAAGATATTGACAGGCTCGTTATAGTTAAGGTTCAGCAGAAAAAGAAACCATTAGAGAGAGCGTTCTTCTACGCCTCTTCACCCGAAGATTACTATAAAAAAGCAGAGGAGCTTATCAAGAAGGATGTGATAGATGAAGAAGGCTTAAAGAAGGCGCGGATAGAAGAATACGTTCTGGGACAGAAATTCAACGCAAACTTCCAGGGCTGGGCTCTAAAAGACTACTTCGGGGACTTCGACTTTCTAGGATTTGACGATAGAAAGCAGACGAATCTACATGGCGTGCTAAGTCTACCAGCGAGAGATCAGCTTGCACTTGATGTTCCAATAAAAAATGAGGAAATAGGCCATTACGGACTAACAATGAGAGAGTCACAAAAGCCCCTAGTTTATAGGGCCGCTGAAAAATTCAGGAGAATATGTGAGAAAGAGTATCCGCCGGGAATGATCGGTCTCTTCGCCCTGCAGGGAGCAGTTGCTTACGACGCTGACGACCCGGAGCAGAAGAGACTAGCATTTTACGTTTTTGACGTAAGCCCAAGGATTCCCGGATGTCCATGTGTTGGACCAACCTCCCCCGAGATGCGTAGATTAACCCTGAAGTATCAGAGCATCACTAGGAAGTATGGTGTTGAGAGAATAGAAACCCCGCTGGATTTACCGATGTTAGAGATCCGATATGCCGCTGAAAACGGAAGATTAAGCGAGATTGTAACTTAAGAGGGGAGGAGGAAAAAGAACGCTTGACGGCAGCTTCATCATCAGTCATAAATGAGGTTCTAAATAGAATTGAGAAATTAGAATCAGAACTCATCTCCGTAACATCCACTCTCATAAGATTCCAAACTATTTCGCCGCCAAGCAACACGCTTGAATGCGCAGAATATGTTAAATCATATTTTGAAGATGCCGGCTTAGAGGTTTCGCTTCACGCTAAGGAAAAAGAGAAGGTTAACGTGCATGCTAGGGTTCCAGGAGAATCAGGTAAGACCATAATTTGGCTCGGCCACCTAGATGTAGTTCCAGCAGGTATGCGGGAAAAATGGCGTTATGATCCCTTCAGCGGTGCAGTCGAAGGCGAAAGAATCTATGGGAGGGGGGCAAGCGACATGAAAGGCTCCTGCGCAGCCGCCATGATTGCGGCGAAAGTTCTAAGCGAAGTCGACAAAAAAGATCACGCTACAGTTGACTTCTGGTTTACATGCGATGAGGAAGTAGGTTCACCAAATGGAACACGATGGCTTGTTGAAAAAGGGTTGATCCGCGGAGATGCATGCTTAGTTGGCGACTCGCTTAGCAAAAGCCCAAGGGAACCCTACATAGATGTTGGTTGCAAGGGTTATTTGAGGTTACGCTTAAAGGCTTTTGGGAAAACCGCGCATGGAAGTATGCCATTTTACGGCGACAACGCAATAGACAAGCTGCTTTTAGCAGTAAAGAACGTGAAGAAAATTGGCGATTACCAACTAAAGCTCCCGGCGGAATTGGAGAATTCAATTAAGTCAAGCATAAATTATCTTCTAAAGAATAGAGATTTAACTGAAGAACAGGAAAATGCAATAAAAAGGGCTTTCCATTATCCAACAGTCAGCTTAACAATAATAAGCGGCGGAATAAAAGTTAATGTTATCCCCGATTACGCTGAAGCATCCTTCGACATAAGAATAACCCCGGGAGTAAATCCGCAAACGATCGCGGAGAAAATCCATGAACTAATAGGTAATTTTAAGGCTTCAGAGATTGAGGCTGAAATACTTAACCTAGAAAGCGGATATTATGAGCGGTGGGATTCAGATTTCGCTTTAAGCCTAAGAAGAGCAGTTGAAATCGCAGTAAATATGCCGCCTAAACCGAAAATACTTCTAGGCGCAACAGATGCCATACCGATAAAGAAGTCTCTTGGAATTCCATGTTTAGGCTTCGGCGCCGGCATAGAGGAGCTAGCGCATGCGCCAAACGAATATGTTACAGTTGAAGGTTTGATTTCAGCAGCTAAAGTTTATGCTATCTTACCACTGCTCTTTTAGGTTTCCCAGGTATGCCTCCTCTCTTTTTGTCAGCTCAATTTTTTATGTGAATTTTTTCTCTGCGCATTATTTCCTCAGCAACTATGACCCCGCTTGCGCTCGCCTGTATTAATCCCCGAGTCACTCCAGCCCCATCGCCTATAGTGAATAGATTTTTGATTCTTGTTTCTAAATGTTCGTTTAGTTCAAGCCTAGAGGAGTAGAATTTAACCTCAACGCCATAAAGCAGTGTGTGTTTTGAGTATATTCCGGGGGCAACTTTATCTAAGGCTTTAAGCATCTCCCTAATGTCAGTCAAATATCTGTATGGTAGAACAAAGCTTAGGTCTCCTGGTGTAGCCATCTTAAGCGTTGGCTTAACTACGCTTCGACTAATTCTCTCTTCTGTTGATCTCCTCCCAAGCTCTAAGTCTCCTAAACGCTGTATAATCACGCCTCCACTGAGCAAATTAGCTAATCTGGCAATATATTCGCCGTAAGCAATAGGCTCACGGAAAGGATACGTGAAGGACGTGCTAACCAGTATAGCGAAGTTCGTGTTTTCGGTTTTTCTCTCAGCGTAGCTTTGTCCATTAACGCTTATTACTCCGCCGTAGGATTCAGTAATAACCTCGCCGTATGGATTAACACAGAATGTTCTAACCTGATCATCGAAAGCTTTAGAGTAATATATGAATTTAGGTTCATATAATGCGTCTGTTAGCTCCTCCATAGTTGCCGCCAAAACTTCAACCCTAACGCCGACATCAACCGGATTATTAAGGGTTTTCAGACCTAGAGACTGCGCTTCACTCTTAAGCCACTCGGCTCCGCTTCTACCCGGTGCGACAATGATGTATTTTCCATGGATTTTCTCGCCGTTAACAGTTTCGACGCCTCTAGCCACATTATTCTTCACAAGTAAACTCTTAACTTCAGTTCTAGTTCTTATTTCAACGCTGTTATTTAGTTCTCGGCGCATTTTCTGGAGAACCTCAGCGCACTTCTCAGTTCCTAAATGGCGAATCTTTTGCTTGATTAATGTGAGTCCGGCAAGTGCTGCCTTACGCTCTATTCTTTCAACTTCATCTGAATCTTCACCGTAAACTTTCTGGTTTCCACCATACTTCACATACACGCTATCAACATACTCTATTAGCTTTGCAAGTTTCTCCTCGCCTATATACTCGCTTAACCATCCACCAACTGAAGTAGATATGGTCAGTTTCCCATCGCTGAAAGCTCCAGCGCCACCCCAGCCCGAAAGCAGAGAGCAGGGTTCACAATTTACACATCCCAAACCCCTGGCCGCTGGGCACTTACGCTTATCAATGTCAGGTCCCTTCTCAAGCATCAGAATCCTAAGATCAGTGTTTTTGGCGAGTTCTAAAGCCGAAAATATTCCAGCTGGTCCAGCACCAACGATTATTACATCATATGGTTGCAAATTGATCCCTTCCAAAGAAAAACTACATTGGAAGACCAAAATATATAATGCTTTCCCTAATAAAATATGATTTTTCATTTTTCCAAATGATCCCTCTTAAAGGAGCATCCAGGAAATAATAATGTTTATGATCGAAATCAGACTAAAATTTTCTTCATGGAAAATCTCTCGGAGCCACTGCGTCTATATCTCGTTAAAAATCTAAGGGGTATAATCTACTTTTCAGATGATGTTTTTCCGGAAGCGGAGTTCAGCTGGCTTAAAAAGAAATTTAGATATCGCGAGCTTGGAGTTTCTGAAACCATAAAGGTGAAGCACACCTGGAAAAAGCTCTTGAAATTGCCCAAAATTGAGGATGATCCTGTTCTAGACTCTGTTCTCCAGGCTTCTAGGTTCATCTGCCCACTAATAATTCTTAGGGAAAGTAGCTTAGCAGACTTTGGGAAGGCGGTCATAGTCAAACTTAAGACGAAGGATAAGCTTGATGATAAGGATCTCAAGTTTAATTTGAGGCTTATAAACTACTCCATAACGGATTTTTACCTCAAAACCATCGAATTGGCATTACGCTCAAATCTGGATGAGAGGAAAAGAATTGCTGAAGAAGATCTAAGGCGATTCTGGAGAATAAAATCAAACCCTAATGGAAAAACTTTAATTGCATATGTTGAGCCGCTCCTATTAAAAAGCGACGTAAGCGACCCAACACAGATGAGCATAGTTCCCTGCTTGATCCTTGATCTAGTAAGCTAGGTGCACATGCCTAAAAGAGGATGCCCCTCTGAAAAGGATCAGAATGAAATGGTTAATTCCGTTCTTTTTCCATGTTCATCTAGAATATTTCATTCGGACGGCTTCACGACTTTAAGGACTTGCTCATAATATCTTGCTGGCATATAGGTTAAAGTTATCTGCTGAAAAACATCATTTTTTGTCTCAACTCTTTCTAAATTTCCTTCAACATAAATTATTTCATCGCGCCACGCCTGCATCCTGAACTCCTCAACGAAGGAAACTATTCTCTTTAAGTTATCGATTCTAGGTCCATCTAAAACATCTATGATTTCGATCGAATATATTGATGGCATGAAGGAGTTTTCGCAATCATCTAGAACCCTCGCTGTGGCTTTTATCCATCCTTCATTAACTATCCTATTCACCTCCCCATAATCATTGAATATTTCACTCCACTCTCTAACCGGTTCAAACTCAACTTTAATCCTCCTATTCACGTATTTGCTTTCATAAATGGCGTATATCCTCTTTCTGCGTTGATGCCACAAATACTCGCCTAGAGAATAATTTTTGAAGCGCCACCTTTTACCCGCTACGGTGCCTTTATCTGCAAACTCATTTTTAAGCGCTGAATTTGATCTAGAGTACATTTCCCCCAATATATCTCGTAGTATTCTCAAATTCTCTCTTCCATAGATCACTAGATCTATGTCTGAAAAGGATGGATGATAAAAGTCATGGAGTATTGAACCGAAAACGCCAAAGTTTTTAACCGAAAGGTTTGAAATTGAGATAATCAGGTTGAGAGCCTTCTTAAGCGAGAAAATAAGCGCGTCTTTAGCTTCCTCCAGAAATACATCCTGCAGCTTCTTATCCGGCTTTCTAACCTCAGCCACTAAATCGCTTCTGACGCCAATAAGCTTCCTTCGGAGAGGCCTATAATAAATCGTATATTTCGGAAATCTCCTAAGCACAAATTTTAATCCCTCATCGAAATAAAACTTATAGAATGCTTCAGAGCCATAAGCCCTGAACGCTCTTGGATCATTTGAACTGTAAATTTTACTTGATGCATATTCTACATCGCATATATAGCCTTCTGGCGGATGAGAATACCCATAAACGCGGAAGATTATCCCTTCATTAGAGATTATTGCATCCCTATCTCTTAGCCTCAAATGCTTCTGTTCCCTGGTCATCCTGCTTCACCGGCCATATATACTCATTCTCTAAGATTCCGGTTCCAACAACAACCTGATAATAATCTTCTCCATCCTCTACTCTTTCAACGTGCTCAAGCATCCCGGAAACTTCAATCTTCTGTCCGCTTCTCGCTATATTCCTATATGCGCCAATCATTGAAACTGCGTAAATTGGTTCCTCCTCAACGTGGGATTCGTTGTTTAGGGGAGTATAGTCGCCTATCCTATATATTGCTGGCCTAAACATTGCTTCACTATCATCAAGAATTTTGCATTGGAATTTCACGGGTTTTATCGGTTCATAAATATTTTCCCCATACTCCATATCTATTTCATCAAAATCTCTAATGGCGTTATAGACGAAAATTTTCCCACCAAAAATTCCCCTATATTTCCTAACTCTATCCAGCTCGCTTGCAAAAACATAATTTATTTTGCCTTCGATGACAAGTTTCTCGACGGCTGCTTCAACTCTTCTAAAGTTTTCTGCGCCGTAAATCGCTAGGTCTATATCTGATTTATCCGTGTGCATGCCAAGGGCTATTGAACCATGAATTCCAAAGAAGTCGAGGTCGACATTTGCTTCAGCCGAAAGCATTGAAACAAGCTCTAAAGCTAAATTTTCCATCTTATCCTTGTGAGATTTCGCTATGATTCTCTTTAAGCAATCTTGCGGAATAAAAACCTCCCTTACATGAGTTAATGGAACACTTATAACCTCCTTCATCCTATATGGGCAGAAATAGACGTATTGATTGAAATTTCCTTTTAGAGTTTCAATCATGAGCCTATAATTTCCTGCGGTATAAAGCTCCTTAGCCCTATGGAGCCTAATACCCCTAAAGCTCCATGTCCTACTCAAATAGTCTATTTGAAAAAGACTAGCATGTTCTGAGGGTATATACTTTAGGAAGGCGAATGCTCTGTCAGGGGGATGCTCATAACCAAGCGTGTAAAAAATGAATCTGTCACTCGTAAATATTACGTCGCCGTCCCTAGGCTTCCAAGAAAACATTTGCATCACTATTTGAATAGAATTCGAGCAAAAAACTGATTTAATGTTTTAATGTCTCTTTGATTCTTTGACAAGCCTCTTCAATGCGGTCTTTCGGCTGGGTTATTGAAAACCTTATGTAGCCTTCCCCATATTTTCCAAATCCCACTCCCGGCGCCACTATTACGCCTGCTTCTAGGAGCTTCGCTGCAAACTCCATGGAGCTTCCATCACATTTGGCCCAGATATAGAATGTTGCTAAGGGCTTCTTAGCCTCAAGTCCAGCTTCCCTTAACCCCTTTAATAATATGTTTCTCCTTTCGGAATACACTTGGTTCATCCACTTGATGTATTCTGGGGGTTCTCCCCTGCTATAGCTCTTTAAAGCCTTTACAGCCGCCTTCTGAATGTATGCTGGCGGCCCAGAATCCACCTGCGATTTAACCTTTACTAACCCCCCTATTAGCTCACTATTTCCAACGGCGAAGCCTATCCTGTCCCCTGTCATATTGAATGTTTTTGAGCATGAATGGAACTCTATCGCTACTTCCATCGCACCATCAACCTCAAGTATGCTTGGAGCCCTGTAACCATCAAATGTTATCTCCGAGTAGGCGTTATCATAGCAAACAATAACATTTTTTTCTCTGGCTAAATCAATTATTGCCTTCAATTCCTCCTTACTTATAATACTACCAGTAGGGTTGTTTGGATAATTGAG